>CAZFJT010000041.1:0-11424 GCA_964519135.1 uncultured Syntrophales bacterium
AGTGAACTTCGCAGTTCAAGCTATGATTGCGGCTGAAGAAATGGGCATCACATCAAAGAACGTTGATGAAATGCTAAAAAGCGATGATCCAAAGGTCAAAAGATTTCTCGGTGTAACACCAGGTCTGTACAAAGAGCTGGGTGTTGATGATAAATTTGCCTACAATGTGATTAAGCAAGTTGGCAACTACGGTGAGATTTTTGAGAGAAACGTCGGTCCTGAAACAAGTCTGGGACTTGAAAGAGGACTGAACGCTCTATGGACCAACGGCGGACTCATGTACGCCCTACCATTTAGATAGAAAGCATTGGGCGTCCCATATAAGGGGCGCCCATTATTTTTCAGAATATGCAAAAAGGCGAAGGCAAATCCTCTGATAAAATCCCTTTCTGGCACGACGCGAAAAAACGCGCGATCGTATATCAGATCGTTACAGTGGCCCTTGTGGGCTCAGTAATATACTATCTATTCTCCAACACCCAAGCGAATCTGGAAAGACAGGCCATTGCAACAGGCTTTGGGTTCCTGGAAAAAGAGGCCTCCTTTGAGATAGGTGAATCACTCATTCCCTATTCTGCGGCGGACACTTATGCAAGGGCGCTGTTGGTGGGCGTTCTCAACACCCTTAAAGTATCATTTATCGGAATAATCCTTACTGTTATTATCGGAACATTCGTAGGTATATCCCGCCTGTCCACTAACTGGCTCGTATCAAAGCTATCCGGATTATACATTGAGTTAATGCAGGATATTCCCGTGCTTTTGCACTTGTTTTTCTGGTATGCGATTTTCTATGACAACCTTCCTTCGCCAAAGAATGCTCTAAGTCCCTTTGAGGGCGTTTTTTTAACCAATCGGGGCCTTATCATGGCCGTGCCTGAGACAGAGCCTGTACACAAGTACATCTTGCTTGTGTTTATAGTGGCTGTGACCGCGGTATGGCTGCTGAAACGGTGGGCTAAAAGACGTCATGATCTAACTGGCCAAACTTTTCCAATCGGCTGGGCCACTCTTATTATTCTTATTGGCGCTCCATTAATTACCTGGTTATTGGCGGGCGCGCCTCTTACTATGAGTGTCCCGAAGCTCCGTGGCTTCAATTTTGAAGGCGGAGTTACCCTAAGCCCTGAATTTGTAGCTCTTCTGTTGGGATTAGTCTTTTATACATCAGCGTTTGTGGCTGAAATCGTAAGGGCCGGCATTCAGTCAATTACAAAAGGCCAGGTTGAAGCGGCAAAAGCCCTTGGCCTGCGATATGGACAAGTCCTTCGTCTGGTGATACTGCCCCAGGCCTTAAGGGTAATAATACCGCCTCTTACCAGTCAAATGCTGAATTTAACCAAGAACAGCACCCTGGCTGTGGCTATAGGTTTCCCTGACTTTGTGTCAGTGGCCAATACAACCATTAACCAAACCGGCCAGGCAATAGAGGGAGTTGCTTTGATTATGGGCGTATATCTTGTGTTCAGTTTAAGCACTTCAGCTTTCATGAATTGGTATAATAAAAAATCTGCTCTTGTGGAAAGGTAGGCTGAGAGTTAGATGGACCCAACATTGATGAATAAGCCCAAAGTGAATACCAGAATGGAGGACCTAAAACCTCCCATAAGCCAGGTGGGCGCCATCGGCTGGGTTAAGGCGAATCTGTTTAATAGTTATTTTAACTCAATACTTACAATAGTCACTATTTACGCGCTTTACAGGATTACTCCTCCTTTTGTTAAGTGGGCCATTTTGGACAGCGCCTATTTTACATCAGGTCAAGGATGTAGAGAGGCTTTGGGCGCATGTTGGTCAGTGGTCACAGAAAATATACGGTTTATTATATTCGGATTCTTTCCCTATGATCTGCAATGGCGGCCTTTAGCGGCGATGATCATACTTTTTATACTTCTATTCTTTTCACGTGATCGCAAATACTGGAAAAGACAACTGGGCTATGCGTGGTTGGCCGGGCTGGTAATAATGGGCATCCTGATGAAAGGCGGAATCTTTGGCCTGGCGCCTGTTGAGACCACGAGGTGGAGCGGCCTCCCATTAACACTGCTACTTTCTGTTTTTGGATTGACCGCCGCGTATCCCCTTGGAGTAATCCTTGCCCTGGGAAGACAGTCAGAGCTACCTGCCATCAGGACCATATGTGTGGTGTACATTGAAGCCATCAGAGGCGTGCCCCTGGTAAGCCTGCTGTTCATGTCATCTGTTATGTTTCCCCTGTTTTTGCCTGAGGGGGTAACCATAAACAATATATTGAGAGCCCAAGTTGCAATAATCTTGTTTACAGCCGCTTACATAGCCGAGGTGGTCAGGGGAGGGCTTCAGGCCATTGGAAAGGGCCAGTACGAGGCCGCTCAAACCCTTGGTCTGAACTATTACCAGCAAATGAGGTTGATAATACTGCCCCAGGCCCTGAAAATAGTTATCCCCCCAACAGTGGGGATTTTGGTTTCAGCGTTCAAGGACACGTCCCTTGTGGTAATAATCGGTTTATTCGATCTTTTGAAGACCACCCAAGCCACCCTCTCAGATCCCCAATGGTTAGGGTTTAGTGTTGAGGCGTATTTATTCATAGCATTGATATATTTTGCAGGATGTTTCTCAATGTCCCATTATAGTAGACGCCTTGAGGACCAATTGCACACCGGCCATTAAACCGAGTTGAGCAAGCTGTTGATGATTATGAGTATAACGGTTTTTTTTCGAGCGCCTGAAAAGATTAAACGCCTTTAAAAAAGAGAAATACTATGACTGATACCAATCCGGATATATCGCGAACCGAACCCATAATTGAGATCAAAAATATGCACAAATGGTTCGGAGAGTTTCATGTGCTCAAAGATATCAACCTCACGCTCTATAAAGGTGAAAGGCTAATAATCTGTGGGCCTTCTGGTTCGGGGAAATCCACGTTGATCAGGTGTATCAATCGTCTTGAAGAACATCAAAAAGGTACAATAGTAGTTGACGGAATAGAGTTGACTAATGATATTAAAGATATAGAGGCCATCCGCAAGGAAGTGGGTATGGTCTTTCAACATTTCAATCTATTTCCACATTTGACAGTCCTTGAAAATCTCACCCTTGGACCAACCTGGGTAAAGAAGACGCCAAAGGCCGAAGCTGAAGAAAAGGCAATGTATTTTCTTGAAAAGGTTAAGATATCCGATCAGGCCCTAAAGTACCCGGGCCAATTGTCCGGAGGTCAACAACAGAGGGTGGCCATAGCAAGAAGCCTTTGTATGAACCCGAGAATAATGCTCTTTGATGAGCCAACCTCAGCCCTTGATCCTGAGATGATAAAAGAGGTCCTGGAAGTGATGGTGGATCTGGCCACTGAAGGTATGACAATGATCGTGGTGTCCCACGAAATGGGCTTTGCCAAGGTTGCCGCTCACAGGGTAATACTTATGGACTTTGGGCAGATATTGGAAGAGAACACCCCTGAAGAATTTTTCAATAATCCCCAGCATGAACGCACTAAGCTGTTTTTAAGTCAGGTGTTGTACTAAGGGCTATTCAGCCGCTCATCCTATTCGCTGGATGAATTTTTCCTGGCAATGGACTCACGAGCGCTTGCCGATAGATGATACTTCCCTGCGTCGGTCTTGACCACAGCGTCTTCCAGTACAAGATACTCCAAGGCCTTTGAATGATAATCCCGCATGCCTATCCTGATCGGGCTCGGTTTTTCATAAGAAAGATGAACCGCTGAATCGTTATCAAAAGCGGATTTTGTCTCAAGATCCCTTATTATTTGACTGGCCACGTTCCTGAATTTCCACGCTATACCCATTCTAGTAAGCAAAAAAACCCCTATAAGAATAACTCCTGCTATTATTACTTGAAGAGTGTCTCCCATGTTTTGAATCCGCCTCGGAATCTTGCTAGTTTTTTAGAGTTATCAAGAATGCCGGTGGCCGGAATCCCGGTGATTCAGAAGCCAAAACTTAGCTCAGTGACCTTTATATTGTTTTCAACCGAAGTCACCTGGCTGTGCTCCTTGGCTATCTTTTCAGCTTGCTCCTTATTTCTGCGATCCCTTATCCTGCCTTCCAGGGTGAGCTTTATCCCTGGTTCTCCGATTACTTTAACGTGCCAAGCCACGCCGGCCGACAGGCGCTTCTTGATTATGGTTTCCACACTCTTTGCCACAGCCATTGCCGAAAGCTTCTCTTTGATATCCTCTGGTTGGGGAACCTTATCGAAACTATTCACAGATTCACATACTACGTTGGTTGCAGTGTCAGCTCCAAAATTGGCGGTATTGAGCGTCATATCAAATAGGGACAAATCAGTGGGATCCTTTTCAAACACGGATTGCATCAGGCTGCGCTTGGAGTTGTCGTGTTTTCTGACGTAATTGACCGCTTCCTCGCGGGATACCCCGAACCTCTCCTGTATTCGGGTTACCCTTAATTGAAGGGGAGCAATCATCCTGACCTTGATTACACCAGGTATCTCATGGAGGACCAATTGAGAGCCCCGTCCTATGATGACTACATCTCCCTGGGCCGCGAACTCATAGGTTAGAGATTCAAATAAGCTGGTATAAGCCGGAGTGTCGAAAAATAGGCGCTCAAAGAACCCAGGACCCATTTCAGTTTCATACAATGAGCATGCGTCGCTGTATTCAGGGTCACAAGTATTGGCCCTTTCTTTTATCTGTTCCGGGCCAATTAGCTCCATACCCAAACGCCGAGCGGCAAGGGCTGCTACTACATCCCCTAAACTGCCTACCTGTCTTGATATTGTGAGAATCCGCATTTCGGTCCTCTTTTCCTAATGCAATGAACATTAAAATATGGTGAGCGTTTACCGGGGCGCCTCTCCTGTGGAACGTTTACAAAATATGATGAAGCAAGACACCAATCATGCCCAGGCCTGCCGACCAGCATGGGAAAGGAGACAATCTCCGGTGTTTAAACCATCTAAAGGCTGAATTTTTACATGCAAGTCCATGAACATCCCCAAGACCAAATGATCGAGAAAATAGGCCACAAAGTCAAGTTCCCGAACAACAACCCAATTGCCTCAGGTCATATTATTCTCCAAATAGAGCCCTTGGAAGCCACAGCACAACTTCCGGCAATAATATGCAAGTTATCAGACCAATCCATTGCAGGCAAATAAAAGGCGCAACACCCCTGTATATGGTACCCATGGTCATCTCAGGTGGAGCAATTCCCCTCAGATAAAACAGCGAGTACCCAAATGGCGGAGTTAAAAAGGCCATCTGTAGATTTACACATATAAGCGTGGCAAACCATAGCTCATTAAAACCCAGTTGTGCGGCGATGGGGGTGAAAATCGGTAATATTATTAGCAATATGCCCAACCAGTCTATGAACATTCCCAGAAAGAAAACGCATCCCATCATTATGAACAGCACAACATATCTGTTCACTTCAAGGCCCAATAAAACCGTGGAGATCACATCGCCACCGCCCAACCCCATAAAGATGGACTGAAAAGCGTTGCCCCCAAGAAACAAGATCAGGACCATTGATGTGACTTTCAAGGTGGATGTGGCCGCGTCTTCTATCGCGTACCATGTCAATTTCCTGTACCCCAAGGCCAGGACTATGGACCCCAACGCGCCCAAACCCGCTGCTTCAGTGGTGGTGGCCACTCCAGCCACTATGCTTCCCAATACCATTGCGATAAGGAAGATCGGCGGCGCCAAAGAAGTCAGTACCATTCCCAATATTTGTCGCCCGGTGTAGGTCCTCTCTTCAGGGGGCAGGGGAGGGCCCAGTTCCGGGTTTAAGCCACATCTCACGGCTATATAAACTATGTACAAAGTTGCAAGTAGAAGTCCCGGGAAAAACGCGGCTGCAAACAGTTTGCCCACGGACATTCCAACAAGTCCGCCATAAACCACCAACATGATGCTCGGAGGGATGATGATACCCAAAGTGCCGCCCGCGCAAATACATCCGGCAGTTAGAGGGATATGGTAGTTCCTTTTAATCAACGCAGGCGCGGCCAACAGCCCGATCGCCACTTCAGTGGCCCCAACAACTCCTGTGGACGCTGCAAATATAGCGCAAACCATTATGACCGCTATTCCCAAGCCACCCCTTACAGGTCCCCAAAGAACATGCATTGTATGAAAGAGCTTTTCAGCAACACCTGAGGCGTCCAACATCTGGGCCATAAAAATGAATAAGGGCACAGCCACGAGCACATACTCCTCCATAACTCCGTAGGTCTTGTTCGCGAATATGGCCAAGACCACATCAGGAGGCGCGCCCCAGAAAACCAGGCCGAAGAATGTGGCAACCGCGCCCAGAGAAAACGCGAGAGGATGCCCAAGAAATAGAGTTACGAATAAAGTGGCGAACATGGCTATAGCAAGGAATTCAGGGCTCATAATTCCTCTCCCTTTAAACGATAAATATATTTAATAAAATTAGAAATACCCTGTATTAACAACATGATCATTGCCACAGGCATGACTGTTTTGTACGGGTACAAAGGGGGTTTCCATGCGCTCCAACTATGTTCCAAAACGTGCCAGGAGTGGGCCGCGTACACAACCGCGGCATAAGAAAGGCATCCCACGAATGGGAGAAATATCAAAAGAAAGGTAATAATATTCAGCCAAAGGCGGATCTTTTCCGGGAATTGCTGGGCTATGATATCGATTCGAACATGCCGATCGTAAAGATGCGTGTACGCGGCTCCCAGCATGAAATGCGCGCCATAGAGATATATGGTCATTTCAAATGCCCAAGTAGTGGGGGACCCAAATACTCTTCGAGCTATTATCTCGTAAACCACAACCCCAATCATGGGAAGTATAAGAAGGGCAATCCATTTGCCTAGGAATTCATTGACTCTATCAACCATTGCCACGAATTTTCTCATTTAAATAAAACCCCTTTGCGACGATGGTTCGCCCAATGGAGCGACCTGGAATTGCTACAAAAATGGGCTGGTTTCTTTGGATCTCATGGGACGCGAATACAGGTCGAAAGGATCGGAGCTGATGTTGTGGCCCCGATCCTAGTGAAAATAAATTCAAGTTCTACTGTTTAAGTTTGCCTTCGAATATCATCTCAAAGGGCCAAGGTGTTACCCGGCCACGGAGCTCTCTCCATTGGGCGAATTCTTTTTTGAACTCTTCTTGGGAGCCCAGAACCTTTTTCACGTCAGCGTTCTTTTCCATTAAATCATACAAATACTTTTTAGTGGTTTTGGCAAACTCGATGATCGTTTCGTCGTCCATGAGCACGAACTCGGATTTCTTGCCGATTTCTTCAATTGCCTTGATATTGAGATTTTCCTGCCACGCGTTGGCCCACAGTTGGGTCTCTTTTGCGCATATTTCCACTATTGCCTTAAGGTCATCAGGTAGAGCGTCAAACTTTTTCTTGTTAAAGAATACGTCGAATTGGCATGAGGGCTGATGAACACCAGGCTCGATTATGTATTTGGTAATGTCCTGGAAGCCCATGGGATAATTCACCGCAGGTGAGCTGAATTCGCATGCGTCGATTACACCGCGCTCAAGCGCGAGATAAATCTCTGAACCAGGCAATGGAGTTACAGATGCGCCAAGGTTGTTGAGAATATCCATGTACCAACCAGGGGTTCTGATCTTCATTCCCTTGAAATCAGCCATTTTTTTGGCCTTTTTATTGGAGTGGAGTCCCAACTCCTGGCCGACGTTTCCGCAGAAGAAGGCGACCATGCCGTACTTTCCGTACAGCTCGCTGAGCATCTCCTTACCACCGCGCTCATAGTACCATATGTTGTACCCCTCAAAGTCCAATCCAAACGGCACTGAAGCAAAAGCAACAAAGGCCTCGTTTCTTCCCTTCCAATAACCTGGCCAAGAATGGCCCACATCAAGTGTTCCCTTTGACACCGCGTCGAAGATTTCCATGGCTGGAACGATGGCGCCTGTCTGGAACACCTTTATGTCCAACCTTCCTCCACTTGCCGCGCGCACGCTGTCTGCAAAGTGAATCGATATGTCATGGAACAGAAGTCCGCCCCAGGGATCGCTCATTCTCCATTTATATTTTTTTTCCGAAGTCTCCCAGCTTTTTCCCTTCCAGGCTACCGCCCTATCATCCACGCCGTACTTTTCTATCTTTTTCTTTTCAGCGGCAAATGAATCTGTAAAAGAAGTTAAACAAACAAATGTTACAGCCATCATGAGGGCCAGTGAAATAACACTAAATTTTCTCATACTTAAACCTCCTATTAGTTAATTGACATGGCGCCAACGCGTAAGCCTCAGAAAGCCCACACGTCAACACTGACGTTACCCGTTCCCTGGTAAACTTTATTGAAAACCAATAAAGTTCGTTGATTAACTTATAAACGATGGAGTTAATATCAGAAGCCGCTTATCTCATAATATTCCAGAAGCGCCAGAGCTGAAAAAACTTACCAGAAGACTTAATTGGAACATCCCGGAGGTCCTGATTCGAATTTCATGAGCAACCTGATAAGCGCACACGAGCCTCATATAAGGACAGGCTCTCTATAAAAGGCAATGCATATATATTAAATCACTATCACATCAAGTCTCTCCGGTCCGTGGACTCCGACGGTAAGGGTCAGCTCTATATCCGCAGTTCGGCTGGGACCTGTGATAAGAGTGATATTTCTGGGGGCCTGGTCATCAACCTGATCAAAAAAGTCTTCCAAAGACTCAAAGACTCGGTCTTTGCTCACCAAGGCCACATGATGGGAAGGTAAAAGACTCGCCTCCATGTTTCTATTTACCGCTGAAACACTTATTATCGCGCCGGTTTCCGCGATCGCGCCAAATACTTCTTCTATGGCCACATCCGCAATTCTGCAATCAGAGGTAAGTTTTTCTTCAGGGATGTGGATAGAGTTTTCCAACTCAGTTTCCTTTATTTGATAAACCGCGCCATAGTTTTGAACTATATCGGAAATAACATCATTCAATTGCTCTTGCTCAATGATCTGGAACCTTGTTACTCCCACTGATTCAAGGTTTGTAATCAAGGTGTCCATCTTTGATCCGCTCATTGGGGGCGCCTTTTCCAAAAAGTCTTTTTTGCGGGCTTTGGTAATCGCTCCAAGGTTTGTTTAAATTGGGTCATTTTCATTATGGGCCAAAGCCATCTTGCCATTGATTGGCCCATTGAGAATAAGCTTCTTGACTGAACCACCCTGCCAAAGGCGCCCATGCCAAGGGCCTCTGATTTGGGTGTGAACTCCTGTCTCACCCTTTCCTCTCTTAACTCATAGAGAAGTTTCACCAATGGGACCTTCACAGGACACACTTGGGAACAAGCGCCGCAAAGTGTGGTTGCGTCAAGCAAGGGATGAGCCCTATCCATACCCTCCAGGAGAGTTGTAAGTATTATTCCCATAGGCCCCGGATAAGTGGACCCATAAGCGTGTCCCCCGATCGAGCCGTACACAGGGCACACATTCATGCACGCCCCGCAACGGATACATTTCAATATTTCCCTATACGGTCCATTAATAATATCTGAACGGCCGTTATCCAGCAACACAATATGCATGTCCTCAGCGCCGTTTACGTCTCCTGGATTTCTGGCGCCTGTAATAATGGACATGTAGCTGGAAAGGATCTGCCCTGTGGCCGACCTTGGTAATAACCTCATGAAAACCGCCAGGTCCGACAGCTTGGGTATAATTTTTTCAATGGACATAATGACCACATGGACTTTGGGTATGGTGGTCACCATCCTGCCGTTGCCTTCATTTGTGAAAAGGACGATACTCCCTGTGCTGGCGACTCCAAAATTTGCGCCGCTTATTCCCGCGTCAGCTTCCAAAAATGCTTCTCTTAAAGCTTTTCGGGCTATTTTGGTCAGTTTTTCAGGATCATCTGTAAAAGGGACGCCCAGTTTTTCAGCAAACAGCTCCCCAACTTGTCTCCTGTTTTTGTGCAGCGCGGGCGCCAGTATATGAGAGGGCCTCTCTTTAGCCAACTGCACGATGTACTCACCAAGGTCCGTTTCCAGGACATCAAGCCCGTGACGCTCCAGAAAATCATTCAGGTGAATCTCTTCTGACACCATTGACTTGGCTTTTACAATCTTCTTTACGTTTCTGTCCTTAAGAATGGAGGCAATTGTCCTTCGGGCTTGGTTGGCGTCTTGGGCCCTGTAAACTATCGCGCCAGCCGACGTTGCGTTTGCCGCGAATTGATCAATAAGATAATCAATATTATTAAGGGCTTCCAGTTTAACTTCAGAGGCCTTTTCTCTCAGTTCCTCCAGATTCGTTACCTTTTCAAAGCCCTTTTTTCTATTGTTGGAGAATATTTCCGTGGAGTCGCTCATGGCCTTGCGCAATTCGCGGTCGCCAAGGGCTCCTATGGAGTTTTCTCTGAATGGAATGGCGCCGTAAGAACCCTTCATAGGCCCTCCGCCAAATAGGTCGCTATGTGCTTGACCTGGGTGGAGGCTCCATTACGCTTTAGCGCGTCTGAAATGTTCATAAGGCATCCATGGTCACAACCGACCACAACGTCCGCGCGGGTGTCCATTATTGTTTTGGCCTTTTCATCAGCGATTGCCATGGATATCTCAGGTAACTTACCCATAAACACACCACCAAAGCCGCAGCATCGATCAGGGTTGGTAAGTTCTTTGAATTCAGCGCCATCTAATGAGCGCAAGAGCTTCACAGGCTCTTCACTCACTCCAAGTTCTCTGTTCAACTGGCATGATGAGTGGTAAGTCACCGAGCCTTTTCCCTTCAGGCCGGCTTCATGGGCCTTGAGCGCATGGACCAGGAATTCGCTGAGCTCATAAGTCCTTGAACAAAGGTCTTCCACTTGGGATGATAAGGAAGGGTCATCTTCGAACATTTCAGGGTAGTGGACCCTTATCATTGCCGCGCATGAGCCTGATGGGACTACAATCGGATCAGAGCCTTTGAATACCTTCAATACATGGAGAGCCGCCTTTTTGGCTTCTTCCGTATACCCTGCGCTGTTCGGGGGCTTACCACAACAGGTCTGTTCCTTGGGAAAGATTACATCAACCCCAAAGCGCCGAAGCAATTTTATGGTCGCTTCACCTGTTTCAGGGAAAAATGTGTCCACTAAACAACTGGCGAATAATTGAATTCTCATTATAAATTTTTGGGACGTAAAATGGATATAAATCAATTTAGAACGTTACGATCTTATTCGTCAAGTTAACAATTCGTTTACAGGCCGCATCATAGGGACAAGCTTGCAAATTGAAACGTAAATTTCCACCATGAATTATCGCCTAAAAATTAAATGTGGTAAAAAGACCCCACTTTAGGATAATGCAGTTTACACAATGGTAATTTGACCCATTCATCTGGGCGTGATAGGCTTTATAAGGTTGTGGGGATGAATTATAATATGGCTTGAAACAATACAACCCTTTTATTTGGGTTCTCATATGCATTTAAATTAACATCCCA
>CAZFJT010000042.1:0-4921 GCA_964519135.1 uncultured Syntrophales bacterium
CTGTGGACTCGATCTTTGGTGTTTTGAAATCAGTTGATTTACCGAACTTCTCCGCCACTACCGTGGCAAAGGGAAAAACTGTTGAGGAGCCGACGATGCTGATGTAATCGCGGCTGGCCTGTGCGTTTACCATGCCCACTGAAGCGACCAGAATGGCCAATGCGGTCAGTAGAGCTATCTTCTTGATCATGTAAAATCCTCCATTCAAATAAAGTTACTTGCCTAATGGCTGTAATAGAGTTATGGAAGATCATAGGTTGGTTTTGGTTTGGCTGTTAAACCATGATCTTCCTACCAACATGCGGGGTTGAAATTCAACCACCGCTACCAGCGACGCTCAAAGCGTTTGCGAAGAAGCACCGCGGTGGCGTTCATGGCCACTAAAAATGTTAAAAGCACCATGATCGCCGCTGAGGTCTTCTCCACAAAACCCCTTTCAGGGCTGTCAGACCAAAGGTATATTTGGACCGGCAACACTGACGCCGGATCTGTAAAACCTTGTGGAACATCAACAATAAACGCCATCATACCTATCATGAGAAGTGGGGCGGTTTCTCCCAGGGCCTGAGCCATGCCGATTATCGCGCCAGTCAATATCCCAGGTAACGCCAATGGGAGCGTATGATGTGTCATGGCCTGCATTTGGGAAGCCCCCACACCCAAGGCCGCTTCACGTATGGATGGGGGAACTGATTTCAGGGAGGCCCTGCTCGCAATAATTATGGTCGGCAATGTCATAAGGGTAAGGACCATTCCTCCCACCAATGGCGCCGACCTGGGCAGATTCATCCATCCAAGAAATACCGCCAATCCCAACAATCCGAATACAATAGAGGGCACAGCCGCCAAATTGTTAATATTTACTTCTATGAGATCTGTGATCCTGTTTTTGGGCGCAAACTCTTCAAGATAGATGGCTGCCGCGACACCCACTGGAAAGGAAAGGACCAGGGTGACCAGAAGAGTGAAAAATGAACCATACAGCGCGCCTTTTATACCAGCCTGCTCAGGCTCCCTGGAGTCTCCGCTGGAAAAGAAAGTTGTATTAAGGCGAGTCTCTATCTTGCCTTGTTCCTGAAGCTTTTCTATCCAAGCGATTTGTTGATTGGAGATTCTGCGGGCTTCCTCTGAAGTGTCTTTACTAATATTGCCCTTTATGAGCATATCAAGGTCATCGTCAGCCAGGACCCATACGTCTATGGTCTTTCCGATAAGGTCAGGATTCTCCTCCACCATATTTTTGACTCTAAACTCCGCTCCTGAACTTATCAAGGAAGCCAATTCCCGCTTATCCCGCCTTCCTTTAACCTCAGGGAATTCGCTTCTGATGGCGTTTTTAACTATTTTCAAGAAGTTTGTGTCATCAATTTTCTTGGGGTCAATTTCCTGGGGATCAAGATGTACTGAAATTTTCACATATGTCTGGATAAATGCGGTGTATCCTGTGCTAAAGATCGTATAGAAAACCACACCCAGGAACAGTATGCTTAGCCCGATGGCGGCCAGACCATAAAGACGAAACCTCTTCTCTTTGGCGTACCGCTTTCCAAGGCCTTTTCTGACAATTTCCAGGGTGCGGGTTTTGGAGTTACCGCTGTTTCCTGATTGGGGCATCCCATTTCCATCCTGATTATAATTATTCATATTGTTCCCTGTATTTGCGAACTATATGAAGAGCAATCACATTCAAACAAAGAGTTATGACAAACAGTAAAAGACCCAGGGCAAAAGCGGAAAGTGTCTTTGGATCATCGAATTCCTGATCACCTGTCAATAAAGTTACGATTTGCACCGTAACAGTGGTAACCGCCTCAAAGGGATTTGCCGTGAGATTCGCAGCCAGGCCCGCGGCCATGACCACGATCATCGTCTCTCCAATGGCCCTTGAAGCGGCAAGGAGGACGCCACCCACGATCCCAGGCAAAGCAGCCGGAATAATTACCTGTTTTATTGTCTCTGATTTGGTTGCCCCCAAAGCGTACGCTCCGTCCCTCAAACTCTGGGGGACAGCGTTAATAACGTCGTCTGACAGGGAGGAAACAAATGGGATAATCATAATTCCCATTACGAATCCCGCTGCAAGCGCGCTCTCTGAAGCCACATCCAGGCCTATTAGGGACCCGGTGTCCCTTATAAACGGCGCAACAGTTAGAGCGGCAAAAAATCCATAAACCACTGTGGGGATACCGGCCAGTATCTCCATTAGGGGTTTCGCGGTTGCCCTAACCCTGGCGCCCGCGTATTCAGAGAGGTATATTGCCGACAGTAGGCCGATTGGAACCGAGACCATTAGAGCGATCGCGGATATCAACGCGGTTCCCGCAAACACGGGGATCGCGCCGAATGCCCCTGAAGCGCCCGCCTGTCCGGGACGTATGGCTATCTGGGGACTCCATTCAAGGCCGAACAGAAAATCGGTTACAGGTATTATCTTGAAGAATTTTATGGACTCAAAAAGAACCGATGCGATTATTCCTACAGTGGTGAGTACCGCTATTGTAGAGCAGACCACCATTACGGCCTTTAGCACGAACTCAACTTGATTCCTGGCCCTCAATCGGGGTTTTACACGCCAAAGGGTCGCGCCCGCGCCTATTGAGGCTATGCAAAGAACCACAACAGTCAGCGCCATGTGACTGATTGACCTCAATTTCACATAATGTTCAGCCGCGCGCCTAAGGGCCGGGTTGTCCGAAGAAGCCACTGTGCCTATTACAAGATTCTTGATATCATTTACTACCAAGGTCATTCTGTCGGCAGGGACATTTTTGAGTTCAGGGGGTAATTGATTTATAACAAGCTGAGTTATGATTGAATGCTCGAACACTACCCAGAGTCCGAAAATCAAAAGCGCCGGTATTCCGCACCAAAGGGCTGTGAGCCATCCGTAGTAAGCTGGAAGGGAATGGAGTTCTTTTACCTTTTTGGGGCCACCTGCAACTGAGAACGCCCGTCTTACACCCAAGTAGTAGGCTAATGCGCAGATGCCGAGTATGAACATGAATAGTGTGCTAGGCGCCATGGTTTTGGATTCGTTTCCCTATCTATTAATTACCGGCCCAATTCAAATAAATTCCCATTAAAGCTACTTGCCCTCCGGGAAATAGGAGTCTCTTTTATAAGTCTTCATCAATCAGCCTTATTCTTAACCGGACCCTGAATACTTATTGAATGTTTGTTGATTCACTGCCAAGAAATCATTAATTCTATGTTCAGATTGATTCCGCGTTTCCCGCTTTTTTACAATGAACGCATACTGGCCGGCTCTTTTTCAACATTAGATAACAGACCGTTAAATTGTGTTTTATTTGCTTTTGTCAACAAGTGCGCCCAAAAGCCCAAAAGCGGATTTTGTCCTTTTTCCTCAAAAAAGAGTTTTACTTAGAAATCTAAAGAACAAATTAACGTTAATTTCATTTTAGCTTTGCATAGTTGTTTCCTAACTTCCCATCCGGACTGAAGAGCAGGAAGGGAAAATATCAGATGAATCAACGTTATAGCATCATTTAATTGGAGGCTTATATATGTCGGGTGATCATACGGTAAAATCATATGGCGCTGATCTGGCAAAGATTGATACATTGGTCATTACCATAATGACAAAGACAGAGGAGCAGGTCTCCAAAGCAGTTGAAGCAATGTCCAAAGGAGATCGGGATTTAGCCGCGGTGGTGGAAGAAACCGATAGTGAAATTAACGCGCTGGAGCAAGAGCTGCAGGAGCTTTGTGTCAAGGCCCTGGCCCTCAGGGAGCCCAAAGGCAGGGACCTTCGTAAGGTTGTTGCTGCTACCAGGATAGCGGTGGATGTTGAACGTGTCGCGGATTACGCTGCAAATGTGGCCAAAAAAGTCCCCGCGCTAAACTCGAGCTTGCCTCAAGAAATAATCTCAGATGTAATTCGAATGGGAAGAAGTGTGCAGGCAATGATTTCAGGCCTCTCAAAGGCCTATGAAACCGATGACCCTGACTTGGCGATAAAGATCTGGAGAATGGATGATGAAATAGATGAAGTTTTTGCAAACATCTTAGCTCAGTCCTTACCGCAAATGAAAATTGACGATCAGGATAAAAAGCTGGAAATCTATTCCATGGCTCTAGTTGTTGTTAAGTCTGTGGAGCGTATGGGTGACCACCTTACCAATGTCGCGGAACACACCTACTACGCGATAGAGGGTGTTCAACTCTTTTCGGTGGTAGACAAAAAGGATTAGGTTTGTGACTCAATGGGCCATGGCCTTATTTCCCGGTATATTCGTTCAATTTGGAAATACGGGCGAGTGAGTCCATTAATGCAGACCCAGCCCCATCCGCGCGCAAAACTCCGCGAATTCCATTGGAAGCTTATTTTCGGCGCCCTCGCTGTGGTATATGAGAAACAGGGGCCTAATCAATGGATATGAGCGATCATTAACATGATCCACAGAGGGCGTCACAGGATCGGAATCTTCCGTCTTTTTAACCCTTATCAGCCTCAAGAGTTCCTTGTTTTCTGATTCCAATACCTTATTGAGCGGCGCGTACCCAAGACCTTCAACATCTTTCGCCACATCACGAATCATATTATCGAAATAGCGCCTCTTAGTTACATTTTCCGATATGGCGTCGTCCTTCATAACATAAGTTTTAAGAAAATGTATGGTACCGGAATCCCCATCCTCTTCCCTGTAGAGCTGGATCGGTTTATCAAGGCCGCCAATGTCCTTCCAATTGGTCAATTTGCCCGATAAAAGCTGTCTTATGCCATCAATGGAAAGGCTGTCCACAGGATTGCCCTTATTAATTATCAAGGCCACTCCGTCCCAACCCACAAGCCGTTCTTTGATCTTTTTGCCATTTTCTTCCAAAATCTTGATCTCTTCGGAAGTCAATGGTCTGGCGACCATTACCACATGGGCTTTGCCTTTTTTGAATTCTTCCAAGG
>CAZFJT010000042.1:4931-11248 GCA_964519135.1 uncultured Syntrophales bacterium
GGCTGTTGGGAACAACGTTGATTATTAGCATAATGATCAAACTCATCATCACATGTTTTCCATACCTCATAAAGCACGGATCATAATTATGGCTTATAGTCCCGGGTGTTATCTTCATGATCCTTTTCCTTCATCAGAGCGATTATGAGTGTAAAGCCGGTGTTATGAAACCAGAGGGGTGGCAATATCAATGTTATTGCAGACCCATTGCGGTTTGGTTGTAAAACCCCATGGTGAACTATTAAGATGATTCTGATTTCTTGACCGCTTGACCCCACATAGGGATTTTTATACTTTTTAATTAATAATATCAAGGCGCCACTATATAGCTCCCCAGGTCAATTGATTTTTGAGAAGATCCAGCAAGGCCGGTCAAAGAGAGTTCCGTTTTCGCTCAAAAACATTTTTACAGCTAACTGGACAAATCAAAAATGGCTCTTACGTATAAGATCAATATTCGCCTGCATTTTTGTACGGTCCATTAATTTAAATGGAAAAAAGTTTCCTCATCGGACTGAATCCATGTTATTCTATAATACTAACATCTCGTCTCCCGGCGAATTTTTTAAGGACATAGCAAAATCCCAAGGGACCGGTAAACTTAAATAAGATGCTCTTATTCAATAGCTCGAGAAAATCAACCGGGTTCCTCGGATGGGTTTGGCCTTGATTTAGGAAGGCGCGGATTTATCCTTTGAATTCGAAATATATTTCAACGGGATAACCATGTTTCCAGGAGGGCGGATAGGGTGAGGGTATTCTTTTACGTTAGTAAAAGAAACCTAATGCGATCTATTTGGGCCTGCCTTGGAGGCGCCAATATCAATAGGAGGAAAGTTAAATGCGTAGATTGATCTTATTTCTAATCCTGACACTTGCGGTCATGGTGTTTTTTTCAACGTCCGCAATTTCAGCGGATAAGACCCCGGTCATAAAGATTGGGCTCAACGCCCCATTAACCGGCGATATTCCCAAAGTCGGAGAGGGTTCAAAATACGCGGCCGAGATGTGGCTGGAAGACATTAAAAAGGCCGGTGGATTGGACGTTGGCGGAAAGAAATATCCAGTGGAAGTTGTGATAGAGGACAATGAGTCCAAGGCCGAATCCGCTGTAAAGGCCAACACCAAGCTTATAACAGAAGACGAAGTATTGGCGATAGTCGGCCCCCAGGCGTCCAGCCAGGCGGTTCCAGCCGGTGATGTGGCCAACAACTACAAGACTCCCATGATCAGCCCGTGGTCCACAAACCCCAATACCACCAAGGACAGACCATATGTTTTCAGGGGCTGTTTCTTGGATCCATTCCAGGGACCTGTTGTTGCGAATTTCGTCTCTGACAAGTTCGGATTCAAAAAGGCCGCTGTGCTGTTCGACGTTGCCAGTGATTACCCCAAGGGTTTGGCTGAAGTCTTCAAAAAGGCTTGGGAAGAAAAGCATGGCAAGGGCTCTGTGGTGGCTTTTGAGAGCTTCACCACAAAGGATACGGACTTCAGTTCACAGCTTACAAAGATTGTAAAATCAGGCGCTGAATTCCTGTTTGTTCCCCAATACTACAATGAAGTGGCCCTTATAGTGAAACAGGCCCATGAGTTGGGATGGAAAAAGCCAATAGTTGGAAGTGATAGCTGGGGATCGGCTGAGACCGTAAAACTCTGTGGAAAAGACTGCTATGGTTTGTTTTTCAGCACACATTACGCTGCAGCTGGAGCTAAAGGCGCCACCAAGGAATTTATCGAGAGATACGAGAAAAAATACGAATATACACCTGATGATGTGGCTGCCTTGACCTGGGACGCGCTTCGCTTGATTCAGCAAGCTATTCAGAATACAGGCAAAATTACTGGAGACATAAAGAAAGATCGCCAGGCGGTTCGTGACGAACTGGCTAAGATCAAGAACTTCAAGGGAATTACAGGCGACATGACCTTTACCGAAGAAGGTGATCCAGTAAAGTGCGCAGTGATAGTACGCATCAGCGACGAGGGCAAGTACGAATTCTTCAAGCAAGTCTGCCCATAAGTCCTGTTTGATATTCCAAGATAAATAACATACGCGCCCGTTCATAATCGGACGGGCGTTAATAGCGAAATATCTCCGGATTAAAGGTTACTCGCCCTATCCGGAGTATTTTGTGCGTTGCTATCCGGCGCCTTTATTCTTTGATGGAGCTTATCCATGGATTTGTTTTTACAAAATGTGGTTAACGCCCTGCAATGGGGCAGCTTCTATGCCCTGATCGCTCTGGGGTATTCAATGGTGTACAGCATCATGATGTTGTTCAACTTTGCCCATGGCGATATCTTTATGACAGGCGCGTATATAGGGTTGGGTGTGGCCACACTGCTGATTTCCATTGCGGCCTTTTTCGGATTGTCCGCTCCTGGGTGGGTGATTCTGAGTTTGACAATTGTGATTTCCATGATACTCACCTCCTTTGTGGGAGTTGTAGTAGAGCGTGTGGGTTACAGACCCCTGCGTGATGCGCCAAGGGCCTCAGCCGCAATTACCGGCCTTATGATAGGTATCATCCTGGAAACAGGTAACCTGGCGCTTTTAGGCGCAAGACGCCTCAGCTTCCCAGAACTCATTGAATCCCATACTTATAATATCAGCGGGATTTTCATTACAAACAAGAAGATACTCATCGTGCTGGTGGCTTTGGGGTTGATGCTCGCGTTACACCTGTTCATCAAAAGGACCAAATGGGGCATGGCCATGCGGGCAATGTCCTTTGATTTCAACGTGGTTCCTCTGATGGGTGTATCAGTGAATTTAATGGCGCCTCTTACTTTTGCTATTGGATCCGCTCTGGCCGCGGCTGCCGGTATATTATATGGAATCGCCTATCCAGTGCTCGACCCATACATGGGCATATTGCTTGGCTGGAAGGCCTTTGTGGCCGCCATTCTTGGAGGTCGAGGCTCGATTCTAGGCGCCGCGCTCGCTGGATTTTTACTAGGTTTTATAGAAATATTTGTGCCTATGGTCTTTCCGTCTACATTACGGGATTTTATAGCGTATTCCATTATCTTGATAATCCTTGTATTCAGGCCATATGGCTTCTTTGGCCAGCCTCACAGCGCCCAATTGAGGCTTTAATACATTGGCGCCTGTTTGAAGGATCGGATCCGGCTAATGAATAAAAAAACTATACATGCTTGATTATTAGGGATAATTATGGAAAGGACAGCTCCACAATCCAAGGCTGAGCAGGGAACATTCGGTTTCATCCGCGGTTTCTTTTCCAAAACCCCGGCCCTTGGATGGTTGGCGGGAATATTATGCTCGGTCTTTGTTGAAAGATACATTGGACCTACTCTGGCCGATTATCTTGGATTGCCAAAAGCGCCGGTTCTGTTCGGGTGCTTGATAATGTTCAAGTATCCGTCTCTCATACCAGGCGCGCTTGCTTATGTGGCAATTATATACCTCGCGCCGATAGTGATACTTGCAAGACTTGGCGCCCGCGTTGCGAATAAAGGCGCCCGGCTGCTGAGCCGTGGTCCGTTATGGCTTTCCACTTTCATCCACCTGGCTCTTCTCTACCTTGCCTTGAGCTACTGGACGGACTTGAGCGATTACCGTCTGGTTGTGCTCAAACTCACCATGATAGCGGTGATGCTCACTTTGAGTATAAATATCATCAATGGATATATGGGAGAGTTTTCATGCTCCCATCCTGGGTTTATGGCCTTGGGAGCGTATGGCGCGTCAGCAGTTACACTGTATTTCTTTTGTAATGACAGGATGTTTGGAGACGCGATCATACCCACCTTTATAGGGCCTTTCCTGTTTCCCATAGCACTGATAATCGGGGGGTTGGTAGCTTCTGTGGCCGCGTTGATAGTGGCCATACCATCCTTTAGAACTAGGGGCGATTATCTTGCGATCATATCCCTGGCCTTTATGTTCATTGTTAAGAGCTTCTTGGAGAATATGGAGTGGCTTGGGGGACCTAGGGGAATATCAAGTCAGCCGAATTGGGCCACATTACCGGTTGTTTTCATATGGATGATCATATGCATATGGACAATTAACAATTTTGTGAGATCAATCCTTGGTAAGGCATTGAACGCTGTGCGCGATAATGAGGTCGCTGCTGACGCGATGACTGTGAACACCAGACGAACCAAGGTAGTGGCCTTCATGTTGGGCGCGTTTTGGGCCGGTGTGGCGGGTGGCTTGTTTGCCCATGTCATGCGTTATGTGAATCCTGGAACGTTCGGTATTCAGAGACTGGCTGAGATTCTGGCAATGGTCTACTTTGGGGGCTTGAATTCAGTGGTTGGGTCAGTATTCGGCGCGGTGAGCATTAACCTTATTAGTGAGATGCTCAGGCCTTTGGAAATATATAAGTGGATCGTGATCCCTTTGATTCTAATATTGGTCATGATTTATCGGCCTTCCGGGCTCTTGGCGTTCCGTGAGTTTGACGTTAAGGAAATCTTGAAACCAAAGGCTTGATAGGGCCTTAGACCATAAATACCGGATAAACGGAGAATATTTGATGGCCTTGATACAAGTAACAGATATGACCCATTATTTTGGAGGGCTCAGGGCTGTTCATAATTATAATTTGACCATTGAACAGGGAGAAATATGCGGGCTCATAGGGCCCAATGGCGCGGGTAAAACAACGGTATTCAATCTGATAACAGGTATTCATAAGCCCACCCATGGGTCCATTGAATTGGAAGAAAAGAACATTGTTGGATTGAAACCCCATGAAATAGCGTCTTTGGGCCTGGGAAGAACATTTCAAAATCTATTGTTGTGGCGTCATATGAGTGTGCGTGAGCATGTTAAGATGGCCCACTATTCCCAGCTCAAGTATGGTCTTCTTGGAGCTTTGTTCGCGACTCCCAACAGAAACGCGGAAGAGGCAAGGGTTGAAGAAAACTCCCACAGGCTCATGGAAATGTTCGATGTGGCCAAGTATGCGGATCTTAATGTTGGTTATCTTCCTTATGGCGCCCAGCGCAGGGTTGAAATGGCAAGGGCCATGGCCACGAACCCGAAAGTCCTGTTTCTGGATGAACCAACAGCAGGCATGACACCTGAAGAGCTTGTGCGCATGATACAAACTATTCGCCAGATCCATTCGGATTTTGGTGTGGCGATATTTTTGATCGAGCATAGGCTGAAATTCGTTATGGAATTGTGTCAGAAAATACAAACTTTGGTCTTTGGAGAAGTCATAGCTGAAGGACCACCAGAAGAGATACAGAATGACCCCAAGGTCATTGAGGCGTATTTGGGCAAGGAGGAGATCGCGTGACACACTTAAGGATCGAGAATCTAAGGGTCTCTTACGGCGCGATCAAGGCGTTGCACGGTATTGACTTCACAATTAATAAAGGTGAGACAGTTTGCATTATAGGCGCCAACGGCGCGGGAAAGAGCACCACATTGAGGGCCATATCCAGGCTCACACCTGTTGAGCCCGGGGCAAAGATGACATTTATGGACCATGATCTCCTGAAATATAAGCCGGACAAGGTGGTTGGAAAACTGGGAATATCCCACGTCCCTGAGGGCAGGCGCATATTCGGAAATCTCACTGTGATGGAGAATCTCCTCCTTGCAACGTTTGCAAGGAAGGACAGTGATAATATCAAGCGAGATATAGATCGTGTTTTTAGCATATTTCCAAGATTGGAAGAGCGCGAGTACCAGGCCGCGGGAACATTGAGCGGAGGAGAGCAACAGATGCTTGCTGTGGGAAGAGCCTACATGAGCGGTCGTGAGATGATGCTGCTGGACGAGCCTTCCATGGGTCTTGCGCCCCTTTTGATGCTTTCCATGTTCGAGGCCCTTAAGGAAATTAATCAGGCCGGCACTACCATACTTTTAGTTGAACAGAACGCCCGGCTCGCTTTGAAATTCGCGAAGCGGGGATACGTTATGGAAAACGGAGAAATTGTGCTTTCCGGCCAATCCGGGGAACTGCTTGAAAATCCGGCTGTTAAAAAGGCCTATCTAGGGGGATAGGTTTTTATGGAATGTTTCACAGGGCATGAAGCGTTTTTCTACGCCCTGTTCCAATGGATGGCCGCGGATCTCCCCTCCCTCATTGTAATTCCAGATACTTGAGGCGACCGCTGTGAACGCTTGCAAAAAATCCCATGCGTATCGAAGATCTTTATATATGAAATTCTAGGGCTTGGGGTTTGGAAGCTTGGAACCAATCCGCTATTGAGCAGCCTCATGCACTGTATTTATTGCCATATTTCAATATGGACGCATCCCGCGTCTACTACTGCGGGGCCAACACCGGGCGCCAATTCGATAGAGCCCACAGGCCGGTTGCCAATAT
>CAZFJT010000043.1:0-4013 GCA_964519135.1 uncultured Syntrophales bacterium
CGTAATAGCTTAGAGATTTTCCTCGTCATAACAAGCTTCTCAGCGCAGCAATGGGGCTAACCGGTAAAAACCATAAGGGGTCTCATATTATAAAAAATTAATTGTCCTTTATTGGTATGATCAGCAATAGATTCAAATGATGTCTATAAATCTTCAAGAGTTGCGTTGTTATTTTTAATCCTACAGTTAACCATTGAAATTAGGATTTTTTTTGTGGGCAGATAATCGTGCAAAATACCATCAGTATTGAGGATATTGAACAGTTGATGAGAGTGCCCGGCGAAGGGACAACCTTGGAATTCAAGGAGGCCAGGAATCAGTATGATTTTAATAAGCTTTGCAAATATTGCGTTGCATTGGGAAACGAAGGTGGAGGAAAGTTCATCCTAGGTGTGAGTGACAAAATACCCAGACAGGTTGTTGGGAGCGCCGCATTTCCGAATATACACAAGATTGAACAGGATATTTTTGCAAAGCTGTCTTTTCGAGTAGACGTGCAAGAGTTAGAGCACTCCAATGGACGAGTGGTTGTGTTTCACATACCCTCTCGACCTACTGGCGGCGCATATAACCTGGAAGGGACTTACTTTATGCGCGTGGGTGGGCAGCTTCAGCCTATGTCTATCGAACAACTCCGCGGGATATTGTCGGAGGGCAAGACGGATTGGCTTTTTCAAGAAGCGATAAATGGATGCTCATCCAAAGATATAACCCGTTTGTTGAATACTCATGCCTATTTTGATCTCATGAAATTGTCTTATCCGCCCACTCAAAACGCGGTGTTGGAGAGCCTTGAACACGAAAAGTTGATCTTGCGACAAGGAAACCGTTGGACAGTCTATAATTTGGGCGCCATATTGTTTGCTAAGGACTTGAAAGAATTCCCTTCTACTTCTCAAAAGGCTATAAGGTTAATTGAGTATTCCGGAATCAGTAAGGCTGACCCTACTCGGCTGGATGAGTTTAAGAGTAAAGGGTACGCGGTAGGTTTCGAGGACCTGATTGAACTTGTTAACAGTCTAATTCCTAGAAATCAGATCATAGGAACAGCTTTGCGCAATGAAACAAAGATGTATCCGGAAATTGCCGTCCGAGAAATCATAGCTAACGCTCTTGTTCATCAAGACTTCACCGAGACAGGCATCTTCTTAACAGTTGAGCTTTATGCAGACAGAATGGAAGTCTCAAATCCTGGCAAGCCCTTTATACCACCTGATCGATTTATTGATGAATACAAAGCTCGCAACGAACATTTATCCGACCTGATGCGACGATTGGGCATTTGTGAAGCAAAAGGTAGCGGAATAGATAAAGTTATTAATGCTATCGAGAAGTTTCAACTACCAGCTCCTATTATCCGAAATAGTGAGCTTCAAACTCAAGTCATTCTCATTGGGCACAAGGACTTTCAGGATATGGACCGCTCTGATCGAGTTCGAGCTTGTTACCAGCACTGCTGCCTGAAGTACCTCATTAATCAACGAATGAACAATCAAAGTTTACGTGAAAGATTCGGATTACCGAAAGATAAGGCGGCTACTGTTTCACAGATTATCGCCGCAACGGTTGACGAGGATAGAATTAAGCTAGAGGCAGGAGCAACAAGTTCAACTCGCTTCAATCAATATATTCCTTTCTGGGCTTGAAAAATGTTTAAACACAAGCGACCTCTATCTATCAATAATAAAGCAACCTATTGATTTAGTTTATTAAAAGTGTTTAAACGCAAATCGTGGGATCTCATCCGGAAAAGAATTTTATTGCCAATTAAACCATTAAGTCTAGTAAATTCTCATGGAACCCATGCTCGAATTCCGAAACGTTAGTAAAGAATACAAGAGTGGCCTTGCAGAGCTCATAGCTCCCCTTGACGGGGTGAACTTGAGCCTGGAAAAAGGGGAAAGGGTTATACTCCTTGGGAAAAGCGGGTCTGGCAAGACTACCCTGCTTAACCTTGCAGGAGGTGTTGATCGCGCTTCAAAGGGAAGTGTACTCTTTAAAGGTACGGACTTGAACGCGATGACTTCCCGCGATTTGGCCAATTATAGGCGCAGGGAAGTTGGGTTCATTTTTCAGTCCTTCAACCTTTTCCCCACATTAACTGTTGGTGAGAATGCAATGCTGCCTCTGAACCTCCTTGGTAATGATAATAGCGCCAAAGGTAGAGAAATCCTGGATCTAGTGGGACTTGGAGACAAATGGGAGCGTTTTCCGGAGGAGCTTTCAGGGGGAGAGCAACAGAGAGTGGCCATAGCCAGGGCCTTGATCAAGAAACCATCCGTGATTCTTGCCGATGAGCCCACAGGCAATCTTGATCATGAAACAGGCATGGATATACTTCAACTTATAGATAAGATCTGTTCCGAGACCCAAGCCGCAATGATAATGGCCACCCATTCAACTGAGACTTTATGGCTTGCCCAGAGGCGATACAGGCTTCTGTCCGGCAAACTTGAAACAGCATGATGGGAAGATAATTAATACCTATGATTCCATATTTCTAAAAATGGCCTTACCAACTTTAATCAAATTCAATCTCAAATACTACAGAACACGCATGTCGCTCGCCATACTATGCGTTGCCGGAATTTCCCTTGGTGTGGGTGTAATTGTGGCCGTCCAACTGATAAATGACTCTGCGCTCTCATCCGTTGAATCACTTGTGGATTTTTTGTCAGGTAAAGGCGATCATTCGGTGATATCCAACTATTCACGCATAGATGAGAAAGAGTTTATATCCATATGGACACATCCTGATGTAAAGGCGGCTTCCCCACTTATAGAGGCGGTCTCCACCACACTTCAAACTGGGAGCGCTCCCATAAGGTTCCTTGGAGTGGATCCTTTTTTTGATAGCCAATTCAGGTCTTTTACACCTGAGAGTCAGGACCGGTCGGGATTGGCGCTTTTTCTATCAACCTCCTCCCCAGGGGTTTTCCTAAGTCCTGACCTGATGAACAAATATAACCTTAAAAAAGGAGATCAACTCACCATATTAACAGCAGGGGTAGAGCGACAGACTCACATACTGGGCCCGATTGCCACTTCCCAAGGCGGCGCCTTTGGTGAAGGGATTGCGGTTATGGACATTGCCAACGCTCAAAAGATCTTTGGGAGAATAGGTTTTCTTGACCGTATTGACGTCATAATTCTCGGAGACCCCTCAGGCCTTGAAAAGGATCTTCCCCCTGGTCTGACCCTTAAAGATCGGAGCGCGCGCAAGTCTTCATTAAAGGCCCTTTTGTACTCATTTCAATTGAACCTCGCGGCCATGAGTCTTCTGGCTTTGTTCGTTGGAGTATTTCTTATCTATAACTTCTCTATGTTCACGGCCTTATCCAGGAGAGAAGACCTGTCCCTGTTGCTGACCCTTGGCGCGGACAAAAACGCGCTTGTTTACGCGTTTCTCTTGGAATCAATGATCCTGGCTTTCATAGGCGGAGTGATAGGGGTTGCTTTTGGTTATTTGGTGGCTCTTGCTGGGATTGGTAAAGTCTCCTCAACAATAAGTGACATATACTTTTTCCTGAACATAGGCGAAGTCAAATTAACCGCGGGCATAGCGTTAAGCGGCCTCGGGGTGGGATTCGGCGCCACTTTGGTGGGCGCGTTGGCGCCGGCGATGGAAGTGGCCGGAACACCTCCTGCTGTGGGCTTAAAAAGACGGAGCATTGAAGACAGGGCTCAAGTATTGAAAGTCAGGCTGGCTTGCCTGGCTGGGATAGTATTTGTTCTGTCCCTAGGGGCAGGGTGGGCGTCCAAGTTTTCCATATTCTGGGGTTTTGTTTCCGCGTTCGGGATGACACTTGCCTTTGCCTTAATCACACCCGGTTTTCTCATGCCTTTCGCCCATTACCTGGGTTTGATGGTAAAGAGGCTCGCGGGCTCGGTATCGGCATTCCTGGCTATAAGGAACATAAGCGCTTCATTGAGCAGAACTTCCATAGCTGTCGCGGCCTTGGCAGTGGCCCTGTCAATGACCCGGTCCGGGTGACCATCAGGGTAAAAGTCAC
>CAZFJT010000043.1:4023-11235 GCA_964519135.1 uncultured Syntrophales bacterium
CTTCAGGGAATCTGTGAGGCTCTGGCTTACAGGCGCTCTTCAGGGGGACATATACATCTCACCTTCTACAACGAAATGGGATCACCCCTTACCCCCTGAACTTGTTGACGATCTTGTGAATGATCCCCGGATGGCCGGTGTTGAGAGATTCTCCGCCCTTGGTATATATCTTAGTGGAAAACCTGTACGACTAAGGGTCATTGACGGAAAGACCCTGGAACGATTCGCGGAGTTCCATTTCCTGGACAACGTTAATGAACCTTGGCCCGCGCTAAGGAATGGCGGTCTTTTCATATCAGAGTCCCTTGCTTATAAATTTAATCTCCAAGTGGGCTCAAATGTACCCTTAGAAACTCCGAAGGGAGTAAAGACCTTTTCGGTTGTGGCTATGGTAAGGGATTATTCTTCAGACCAGGGCGCAATTCAAATTGATCGTGAAATTTACGAGAACTATTGGGGCGATCAAAGGGTCCAATCTTTAGCCCTGTTCTTAAAGCCAGGCGTGGATCCTGACAAGGTGAGGTCCGATATTGTCAGTGAATACCCCGGGCTTGATAGGACCATTGCGTCAAATGTTTCCATGCGGGAAAATATACTCAAGATCTTTGATAAGACATTCGCTCCTACCGCCACATTAAAGGGCGTGACCCTTATAGTCGCGCTATTGGGGGTGGCGACGGCTCTAATGGCCATCTTTATAGAAAGGTCCAAGGAGATGAGTGTTTTGGGCTACCTGGGTATGCGGCCAGGTCAATTGGCTTTTATGAACTTATGCCAGGCCGTGGCAATGGGGTTGGCCGCTTTTTCAATTGCCTGTGTATGCGGGTCCATACTCACGTACATCATTACTTTGGCCATAAACTACAGATCCTTTGGATGGTCTGTTGACATAATGTTTCAACCATTGATCTACATAAAAACATTGATCCTCACAGTCGGCGCCTGCTTGGTATCAGCCGTTTACCCCAGTATTAGAGCCATTGATCAAGGGGGGCTGACTAGAATTAATGAAGAATAAAAGGAGAATCCACAATGAATAAATCCGAAGTATTACGGGCCTTGGAATGGGTGGATCAGGCTGCCAGGGAAGGAGACCGCGAGGTAATGCTTAAGGCTAAACTCGCCCTGGATAATGAGTTGAGTTCAAAACAAAACACCCGGACCCCTAAAGAGGCTTACACAAACGCCCATGAGAGCTTTGTGCGCAAACATGGGAGAGAGCCGTTGGAGACGATAGTGGATGATTCGGAAACTGAGGAATACCAAACATGAATGGTCTTTACTTAAGCCATTTGGGTAACCGGATCCTTGTCAGCCACCAATGACAAAGGAAGCGCGTCAGGTCCCAGTTGTTCAGCTATAGAGTCCCTCACTCTCTTCATTAATCCTGGGATATCGGCTTCGGTCAAACCGCTGGTATCTATTGGATCACAGACACTCACGTGGATATGTCCTTTTTGAAGATCCAGGGTTTTAGGTCTGAGTATTTTGTAAGCCCCGCTCACTGCAACCGGAAGTATGGGCGCGCCTGAGTGTATGGCCATTACGAACGCGCCCTTTTTAAACTCTTGAAGCTTACCGTCCCTGGCCCTTTTGCCCTCTGGATAGACAAGCACTCCCCAGCCTTTGGTGAGCTTGGCGCCTGTTTTTTCCCTTAACTTTGCAAGTGACTCCGCGCCCTTTGACCTATCCAATGATATTCCGCCGGTCCTGGCCAAGGCCCATCCAAAAAGGGGAATCTTTAGGAGTTCTCTTTTCATGACCCACCTGAATTTTAATGGTAGGGTGAGGGTCAGGGCCAGACTATCAGCGTGCCCTTGATGGTTGGGAGTTATTATATATGAAACTTCCTTATCAACCTTTTCACGTCCATCCACAGTCCATGTGAACCCCATGGCCTTTGCCACCATCCAGGCCCAGGATTTCATCAGATAGAATATGGGAGTGGAAGTCTTGGGAAGAACGCTCAGCGCAAGTATAGGAGGAACCACTATGGCTGTGGCCACGATCAAGGTGACCACTGTAACTGCTTTTCTGGGCAACATGGCGATGTTTTTTTTCAAGATTCCTCCTTCGCCCTTATCAAGGCCGGCCGGTCAATTGGGGGATATATTATAACCGAACGATCTAATAGTATCTTACTGGGTATTTGTGAGAACATCTTAAAAGCGCGATCTACAAGGGTCAAGTAATATTAGACTCTTTAGGGGAAAATGGATCGTAATCAAAGTCAAAGTTATCGATAATTGCCTGTCTGGTCTTCTCCATTAATACCGGAATATCCTCTTCGGTCATTCCCTTTGTTTCTATAGGCTCACCTACTACCAACTTCATATGCCCTGGTGTGTAACGCACGGTTCCTCTGGGCATGATTTTGTAAGCCCCGTTGACTGTAAGTGGTAATATGGGGGTTTGGGTGTGTACAGCCATTACAAAGGCCCCTCTCTTGAAATCTTGAATATTGCCGTCATAAGTCCTGGTGCCTTCAGGATATACCAGCACCGACCAACCTTCTCTCAATGCGCTTGAGCTATCTTTCATGCGCTGCAAGGCCTCTTTTCCCTTTGACCTGTCCAAAGATATGGCCCCTGTCCTGCCTAGCCCCCATCCAAATATTGGAACTTTCAACAACTCCTTCTTAATAACCCACACGTATCTTACCGGAGTTGTCAGTAATATGGCCAATATGTCCGCGTTACTCTGGTGATTTGGGCATAGAATATAGGATCTATTAGGATCCGCCTTTTCTGTTCCTGATATGGACCAGGTGACTCCCATGGATTTGGCCACCAGCCAACTCCACCACTGTGTCATCCTGAAAATCAAACCCTTGGAGTTCGGGAACAAACTGGCCAAGACAATAGGCGTTACAAAGATGAAGGACACAACCGCAATGGTGATTGCCAGCCTGGCCACCCGTACATGGGAGATCAATTTGTAATACAACTGGGTTTCTCCTGATTGATGAGGATCTAGTAACCAATTGAGCTGATAGGAATTTATAACATAGAGCCTGGTTCATATAAACATTGTAATAATGATCTGTTTGGATTCGTGTTAAGCCGGGAATCCTGATATAAAGGATCAACTATCAGAAAAATGGAGTTTTCCATGATATTTCCCACTTCTGGTATAGAGCTGCCTTTATGGGCCCCACCACTTATCTCATTGGGAATATCGTTTTTCTGTTCAATGGGTGGGGTTTCGGGCGCTTTTTTATTGCTCCCCTTCCAGATGAGCGTTTTGGGGTTCACCAGCCCCGCTGTTACGCCCACTAATCTCATATTTAATGTTGTGGGCATCCCTGGGGGAATTTACAGATTTTTCAAAGAAGGCAGAATGGCCTGGCCAATTGCCTGGAACACCCTGGCAGGTTCATTGCCCGGCGTATTCGTGGGAATAGTGATTCGCGTTGTGTACCTACCTGACCCTGATGATTTTAAATTATTTGTGGGCGCGGTTCTTTGCTACATAGGGCTCAGATTGATAAGTCAGGCGCTCCGCAAAAAGACCGATGGACGCGATTCAGCCCATAGCGCGGAGCAGAGAATGCGCACCAATGAAAAACTGGGCGGGGCGTCGTCCATTAGAACCGTTTCCTGGACTATACATGAAACGGTGTACGAATTTTACGGGGAGCGATTCAGATTCAGCACATGGGGACTCTTTACCATGTCCTTGCTGGTAGGACTAATAGGCGGGGTCTACGGCATTGGCGGAGGGGCAATAATCGCTCCGTTCATAGTGTCCGTATTCGGGCTTCCAATACATACTGTCGCGGGCGCCACTTTGTTGGGCACATTTGTGACGTCCATATTCGGCATTTTATTTTACGTTTTTTTTGCTCCTGTGTTCGCTCCACCGGGGATCGCGGCCTCCCCTGACTGGCTATTGGGTTTCATGTTCGGCCTTGGCGGCATAGTTGGAATGTACCTGGGCGCAGCCGCGCAGAGAAAAGTGCCTTCTTCCATCATTAAGCCGGCCTTGGGCGTACTGATCACATTGCTTGCCGTAAAGTACATATTTGGGTACTTTACCTAAGGGACAAGTTTTGGACAATTGTAATCATTGTACAGGGATTGTACTAATTGTCCTGTAGGTAGAGTTCACCTGCCGGCAAAAGCGGCCTTATGTAAATTCAAACCGGATATGCGAACATGACGATTCATGTTGAAATTCCCAGAATTGAATACAAAGAGTCGCTTGCCATACAAAAGGCCATATATACCAAAAAGCATGCAAATAGGCATTTACCGGATGTATTGATACTGCTTGAACACGACCCGGTAATTACTATGGGCAAACGCTCTGAAAACAGTCAATTGCTGATCAGTGAGCATGACCTCCATGCGCGGAACATATCAGTGATTCGGTCGGACAGGGGCGGATTGACCACATTTCATGGTCCTGGTCAGGTGGTCGGGTACCCCATAATCGACTTGAGGAGAAGAAATCTTAGAATACGCGATTACATAGGATTGCTGGAAAAGACTCTGTTGCTGGCCGCCATGGGACTTGGGGTAAAAGGAGAGACCAAAGGGGATTTGCCTGGACTGTGGCTTGATAAGACCGTCAAGCTAGGATCAATAGGAGTTCATGTTTCCAAAGGGATTTCATATCATGGGTTCAGCCTTAACGTTAACCTTTCACTGGACCCGGATGAAATGATCGTTTCCTGCGGAATGCCTGACGCCAAAATCAGGAGTCTATCTGATTATTTGGACAAGCCGGTTTCAATGGGCGCGGGGTTCGAAGCTGTGAAGATAGCGTACGAAGAGGCTTTTGGGGAGCAACTTGTTCCCTGGGCATTAAGCCCATTCGCCCAAGTTTTTGCTCCGATTATTGAAGCGCGAGGAGGACCGCTTTGAATGCGGCCCTCCTGAAAACGTCCTGTTTATAAATTGCCCGTATGTCCTGGCGATGATACGCTCCATTGATTTGATATTCTAACGTCTTTAACCTTTAATGAAGAAGGGTTAATATTTGGAGTAAACTTTCCGTTCTTTACAATGGATAGTTTGGGAGCATTGGTCTTAGGTCTGGGGCTCAAGAGGGTCCAGCTATCTGTTCCAGCCAGTCTTTTTTGGAAAAACTCCCATGTGACCTGCCCTGCCTCTATCCCTATATCATTGGATTGCAGGGATTCCAGTATCCTGAAATAGGCCTCTGCTGCTAATATTGCCCACATTTCAGGGTCTTGTCCGTAGGCGTTGACATAGGTTTGCCTAAATCGCCTACCTCGCTCGGTATAAGTGGTTCCAGCCTTGAAATCTCCTGTGGCTATAATCCCCTCTGACGCAGGTCCGGCCTCTTTTATCATATCTGAGTTTGCTGAGGCCTCTATGGTGATAATTGGACCTTTGAATCCCATCGCATTGCGCGCTATTGCCAGGTGGGCGCATTGCAAGCTGAATATGGGAGCATAGATGAATTGGGCGCCTGAGTTCTTAAATCCATTCAGCATTTCACCAAGGCCGGACCATCCATTTTCAAGGCGCGTTTTCAATATAACTTTTCCGCCCATTTCCTCGAATTGTCGCTTGAATTCATTTGCCAGGCCAATACTCCACTCCTGGGAAAGGTCAACGCAAATTGCGGCCTTTCTGAAACCAAGGTCCTGATATGTAACTTTTGCAGCCAATCGCGCCTGTTCTTTATCTAAAAACCTATCCAGGGATAGATCTCTCCTATCGCCGGTTACCAGAAATCCGTTTGCCGCTGGAGACACTACCGTGGCTTCCAATCCCCTGGTTGCGTAATAGGCTGAAGACGCTATTCCTCCGGAGACCCCGGCAATTAAAACCTTGCACATATCACGCGAAACTAGCCTAAGCGCGGTAACAGCCGCGTCCGACGGGCCTGTAATGGATGTTACAGTCTCCAATTCCACCGGAACGCCCAGGCCTTGAAAACCCATGGAATGTGCGATCTCCACTCCACGGAGTAATTGTTCCGCCTCTATGTGCTGGCTTCCGTACAAGGGCGCCATGACTCCCACCTTTATAGGAGTAAAGGCTTGCAGGTTTGAAGTTACCAGTAGAATCGTTGCGATTACCAGCGCTGGATATCTAGACATTGCTCTGTCTCCTTACACAGGGACAATAAATACAATAACCACCAATTGTCCGCGCATTCCGTTGGGTTTATTTTACGGTACAATGGCGTTACTTGAAAAATATGTCTTGATTTAATCCATGTGTCAATGTAATAATTGTCACCATGACAATATGGCGCCCAGCATTAACAGACGCAAGAACGCCAAGGTATAGAGCGATAGCCGACGCCTTGGAAACGGATATAGCCAGAGGGATCCTCAGGCCTGGGCAAAAGCTGCCCACCCATAGGGATTTGGCCGACGCATTGGGAGTCACTGTAGGAACTGTAACCAGGGGCTACTCTGAAGCCGAGACCAGAGGATTGATCAAGGGAGAGACGGGCAGAGGCACCTATGTGAAGCCGGACGCAAAGCCCGACCTGATACTCACATTCGATAAAGAACGTGATCCTGGGGTAGTTGACATGAGCCTGGCTTTCCCCCCTTACTCTGAAGATCCGGATATTGCCCAGGCATTCAGGGATTTGGCAAAGAGAGATGACATCCACCTATTGTTACAGTATCAGCCTTCAAGGGGACTCAGACGTCATCGCAGGGTAGCGGCCCAATGGGTCAGACGCTTCTCATTGAATGTGGACGAAGATGACATACTTATAACCTCAGGCGCGCAACATGCCCTTTCAGTGATTTTCGGCGCTCTTTTTCAGCCTGGTGACCGTGTTCTCACGGAACCTTTGACCTATCCGGGTATAAAGGGAGCCGCATCCATGTTCAGCCTTAGACTTCAGTCTGTGGCCATGGACGAAGACGGCATGATCCCGGACGCGCTGGAAGCTGAATTATCAAAAGAGAGAGTTAAGGCGATTTACACTGCGCCTACCATCCATAACCCCACAACAGCCATCATTCCTGAATCCAGGCGAAGATTAATCGCTGAATTGGCAAAGAAACACAATGTGCTAATAATTGAAGACGAATGCTATGGTCTTACCATGGAAAACAAGCCTGAGCCGATATTCAACTTCGCGCCTGATCATACATTCTTTGTGGTTGGAGTTTCCAAGACTATAGCCGCAGGTCTGAGAATAGCTTACACAATAGCTCCCAGGCGGTTCATCGGCGATCTGGCCCTTGGTATTACCCATACAGTGTGGACT
>CAZFJT010000044.1:0-6096 GCA_964519135.1 uncultured Syntrophales bacterium
GTCACTGAACACATAGTGGCCTATGAGAAAAGGAGAACATCCGGACAGGATCTCATAGGAGTCGTGGAATTGGATCTCCCCCCTGTGATTTTTAAAACTATTGGTTTCTGGATAGAGATCCCTGAAATAATCAAGAATTACATTGAGAGCCAAGGCCTTCATTTCATGGGAGGCATACACGCGATCGAGCACGCAATGATATCATTGATGCCCATCCATGTGCTTTGCGACAGAGACGACATTGGAGGCATAAGTGTTACTGACCATGAACAGGTGTGCGGACCTGCAGTCTTTATATATGATGGTCATCCTGGAGGGGTTGGACTCAGCTCCAAGGCCTTTGACAAAATCCGGGAACTCCTGGAACAGACTCTGAGTCTTATTAAAAGTTGTAAATGCGATGACGGCTGCCCCTCATGTATACACTCCCCTAAATGCGGTTCAGGAAACAAACCATTGGACAAGCTCGCGTGCGAAAAGATTCTAATGGGGCTGATGGACCTGACAACCATTAAATTGCCCCAAAAGAGGAAGCCCCAGAAAAGGCATCCCATATTTCCTGATCTGGCGCTTTCCTGTGAAAGCAAACCCGGCAAGAAAAACCTTAACGCGGATAAACGTAGTACAATGGCGTTAAGAAAAACATCCCCAAAACCAAATGCGCGCTTTGAGCAGCCCGGTGGACGCATCTCCGAAAAAGAGGACAGGGAAATCCGAATCAGGGACATAGACCACTACGTTGTATTTGACCTTGAGACAAAAAGGCTCGCCCAGGACGTGGGCGGGTGGAAGAACATCTCTCGAATGGGGCTTTCAGTGGCTGTGACTTATAGTAACAGACTGGGATACATGACATTTTTTGAGGACAATGTTAAAGATCTGGTGGAATTCCTTGACGCCTCGGATCTGGTTATTGGCTTCAATCATATCGGATTTGATTACAAGGTCCTATCCGCATACACCGACTTTGATTTCCATCACCTGAACAATTTAGACATGTTGATTGAGATAAAAGGGGTTATTGGGCACAGGGTGAAGCTTCAAAATTTGGCTGAAATTACACTTGGAGAAGGAAAATCCGGAGATGGACTTGACGCTGTGAAGTGGTTCAGGGAAGGAAAAATGGATCTTGTTGAGGCCTATTGTAGGGATGATGTTAGAATTACCAGAGACCTATATCTATTTGCATTAAAAAACGACTTTCTTCTTTACACAAACCAGGAAGGGACCGTGGTCCGGATTCCATTAAATTGGCCCGGTCCCACTGATCCAACACCTGATAAGGAATTATACGCGGGTCCCTAGAATCTCAGACCTCCATGAAAGGCCATTGAAAATCCTGCGGGATTGATCTCGGTGGTCGTTCCAAGTAGAGTCTCATATTCGTAGCGATTCCCGATGGAGTAATCGAACGCGGCCTTTGCCAGGAATCTGTTATAGTCGACTTCCAACTCCACGCCGCCTATGAGACCCCAGTGGAAGAAGTAATCTTTGTGTCGTCCTTGTACCGCGTTGGCGCCCACGTTTCCGCCGCTGTTGATCACCTCAACCTCAACGTTGTACGGAACCACGCTGGAGGTTATCCCTAGAGTGGTGGCGATCCTGCCGAAGCCGAATATGGGAAACCAGCTCCTGCCACCCCATCTGGATTCGTAGACTTCTATTCGAGCCTTGTAGTGGGTGTCTCTTAATCTCCCAGTATTGTTGCTGTCAGCCTGCCTCATGTATCTCTCATTATCCAGTTGATACCAGGAAAAACCTGCAAATAGATCAAAGAAATTTGAATCCTGGTAACCAACCTCCACTACAGGAGTCCAGAACTTGTTGGTAAAGGGGTAGCTCAAGTTTGGAAAGGAGAAATTGGCCTCTTCCGAAGTAGTCAGGACATTCAATTTCACAGTGTTTAGATTCCTGAACTTGATCCCTCCAGAGCTGTAGAACGCGCCCTGGTATAGGGACGGTCTACTTGGAGCCATGAACGGTAATCTGAAGAGGCTCTCTTGGGCGTAGGCGATATTCGAGGAAATTATGGCGCCAAGCGCAACGGCCAGGGCAACCATGGTGTGTTTCATGGTTGATTTGGATCCGGGTAATCTCTTCCTGGTTTTAAGGGGCATTTTCTAAGGCTCCCGTTTCATCATGTTGAACCTTAGCACTTAAGGCTGAGGTATTTATATCACAATGATTTTTTTTAGTCAATCTATATGTAAATATTTTCGATTACTTTACGATTTTACATAAACCATTACGTTAGCTTGCCAGCGAATGAAGAGGCTCCGGTGACCCCTTACACATACATAAATAGGAAACAAACGTGCGTGTATCTCCCGGCCGGTGCAATTACCAAAATCCCAACCAGGCAATATATTATTATCATGCTTTAAGTAATTTGTCTATCTTATCTTTTTTGCAGTTGTTATTAAACGCATGGTACTAATGAAACCCATCAGGGGTTTTCATGTATAGTATTCCATATTTTTGCTGGATTAACTTATCCAGGGAGGGGGCGCTTTTTAGATCAATAGGTAGTTGCACATTACTGGTGAGCTTTAACAGGGCGTGGCTTTCGCCCTTTTTGGCAAGGCGGGTAATCGTATCGTAAAGCTGCTTTAGATTTAAAACCGGCTCGTCATTTATCTTCATCACGCGCTTAGTGTATGAAGAGGAACTAACAAGACCATATTCCGGAAAAATCTCGCAGATGATGACTATCTTTTGGTACGGCCTTTCAGGATATTCCGATAGATACCTGTGTCTATACTTGGCGCCTGATTTACCCAGATTCGTGATACAGTTCAGTGTTAGCTCCACAAAGCCTATACCACCGTATATGAAGTAATTGGCTGTGGTGAATATCTTTGGGGTCAATTTCGGAAGACCTTTAGTTATTTTGCCTTGTATGATTTTTTCTTCACCGTTTCTTATGAGTTTTATCTTTAATCTATCACCAACTTTCTTCCGGTTCAGTATCTCTCCAAAATAAACCTTTTGTTCCAGTGGCTTATAATAAATATCTCCAAAATTATCTATCTTATGATCATCTATCTCCAGGATTATGTCGTTCTCTCGTATTCCATATTTGTAGGGTCCTCCATCAGGTATGATATAATCGATCAGCACCCCGCCGCTTTCAGGGTCCAGGCCATAATATTCCTTGAGCCTGGGAAACAGTCGCTGAGCCACGAATCTCCAGCGCGCGATCTTGTCCTGGTGATCTAAAACCGGAAAGATGCTTCTGATAAGATTTATTGGAATAAAATAATTGATCCTGTCAGATGAGACCATGCCTTGAAAAGACACTCCCACTACTTTTTGATTCTTAAGAACAGGTCCTCCGGAGTTGCCCCGATTCTGTTGCAAGGACGCTTGGATCATCAACCAGTTTTCCTTGGAATATGCGTACTTACTGACCTCGATCCTGCTGATCTCACCTTCCTCGGATTTACTTATCCTCTGTCCTCCAAGTGGATAGCCCCACCCCAGGACCTTGTCGCCAACGCGCAATTTGTCACTGTCACCCAGTTCCAGAGGCTTGACCTTGCCATTGCGCTTCTCATAAACATCCAGTTCATCCTCTCCCATCTTAAGAACAGCAAAATCCGCTGAATCGCAAATACCCACCAATGACACTTCGTAGCGTCTCTTCTCCTTACCATTTGAAACTTTTATGGATTGGGATTGAGATACCGCGTGCGCGTTGGTTAGTATAAGGCCTTTTTCTCCAGGGAAGTTCTCTTCGTCCATAAAAAAGAAGCCACTTGAGCGAACATTGCTGAAATCCGGACTCTTCCAGGGCTTATGATAATATCCAGCCTTTTTCACTGAAAAAATGCGCAGGACTTTTGTTTCAATGTTATCAATTGAAAACGCCCAACAGTGGCTGCAAGAGAAAACATAAAGCAATAGAACAAATAACTTATATAATTGAGCCCTCATGTCCCAAACTCCGGATAAGGTAATCGAAAATATCTACGGTATGGCCGCGCCTGAACTCTATGGTTAGAGGACTTCCCCACGACTCATGAGACGCGCCCCGAAATAAACTTAGAGCGCTATTATTTAGACTTCTAAGACTTTTTATCTTTGGTCAATAGAAGATCATGGAGGCAAAACTAACATAAGATCCTTGGTCATCCACATTAACATAATCAAGGTCCAGAAGACTTCCCTCTGATGCGTCCATACAAGAGAGCATTGTTACGATGGGAGAAAATCCACACACCCTGCCTGAGTCATTGTCCTTTGAAATCGCGTCTATGAACCCTTGCAAATCCAACTTAGCCAATAAATCCAACAGTTCCCTGTCCTTATTAAGGGTTTTAAGCGCTTGGGCCTTTGATGGAGAATAATTATCCCCGTACCTCGGTCCTATATGATCCAGGTCCGCGCTGGCTATAAAACATACGGATCCGTCATATGACTTGACAGTCTTGGCAAGAGCTTCGCAGAAGGTATCGAATCTATGTTTCTGAGCCGCAAATCTTTGACCGTCGGTAAAAAAGACATGAGAGAGTGAACACAAGATACCAACAACTTTGAAGTCCCGGGAATCTCCAAGTAAATGCTTTAGAAATATGGTTTGAAATTCTATTACATGCTCTGATTTGTGTAGTATCTCTTCCTCACCCACATCCTCATCAAGCTCACTTGACAAGGCCCGGATGAATTCTCGATCTGTCTTAACCTTTCCCAAGGGAGTCTCATAATCCAATCCCCCCACTGTGAACAGGTTCCCCACACCAGCGTGACCAGTGCCGAGAATAATGTACAGGTCCGATGGCTTCGCGTTTCCAATTGCCCTATAACCTCGGGCAAAACAAGGGCCACCAGAGCGAATGTCTATGTGGGGGGCTATGAGACCCTTGGGCGCATGATCGGTAATGACCGGTCCCTCTTTGTGATTCCCCTTATTGCTTGCCTCGTAAAAGCTGTCCAGATCTTTTTTGAGCTGGTCAGGATCCGCGCTGTAGGACAAGCCCGCGTGGGAAGGGGGCCTGGAAGAACTACTTCTATACTCCAGGATCTTTGCGGCTATGGCCTTCTGAGACTTCTCCCCTTCCAATAGATTCAGTTCATCCAATTTGTCCAGAAGCCCCTCTATGGCTTCCATTGGAACCAGGCTACCTGAGGACTGTGTCAGGATGCGCTGGATGTCCCTAATGGACCTCTCCCCGTCAAAAAGGAATACCAAAGCCAATGAATCCCTGTCCATTACCAGGGTTTGCTCACTTAGCTCCAGGGGGTCCTTAAGTATGACCGCAGGCCTGCCCTTGATGATAACGGGTGTTGGGTCAATATTCCTAAGCTTGGGTTTTTCCAGGGGATCTCGGCTCATACGACCTATCAAGCCTCTATAAAAGGCCGGAGCCTTTTACTCCTGGATGGATGTCTTAATTTTTTAAGCGCCTTGGCCTCTATCTGCCTGATTCGCTCCCTGGTCACATCAAAGTCCTGACCCACTTCCTCAAGGGTATGGTCAGCGCGCTCCCCTATTCCAAAACGCATTCTGAGCACCTTTTCCTCTCTTGGAGTCAGTGTGGCAAGAACTTTTCTGGTCTGTTCCGTCAGGCTCATGCCAACTACCGCGTCTGACGGTGAAAGTATCTTTTTGTCTTCTATAAAATCTCCTAGATGACTATCTTCTTCTTCGCCAATGGGAGTTTCAAGGGAGATGGGTTCTTTGGCTATTTTCAAGACCTTGCGGACTTTTTCCAAAGGGAACTCCATCTTCTCGGCTATTTCCTCTGGAGTAGGCTCACGGCCGTATTCTTGGACCAGGTACCTGGATGTCCTGATAAGCTTATTTATGGTTTCTATCATGTGGACAGGTATACGAATGGTCCTTGCCTGATCTGCTATGGCCCTTGTTATCGCTTGCCTTATCCACCAGGTGGCGTATGTGGAGAATTTGTACCCTCTCTGGTACTCGAATTTATCAACAGCCTTCATTAAACCGATATTGCCTTCTTGTATTAGATCCAAGAATTGAAGACCCCTGTTCGTATATTTTTTGGCAATGCTGACAACAAGTCTTAAGTTTGCCTGGACAAGTTCACTCTTGGCTATGGACGCGGTGTATTCACCCTGCCGGCAACG
>CAZFJT010000044.1:6106-11150 GCA_964519135.1 uncultured Syntrophales bacterium
CGTCCTTTTTCATCCCCGCGTCCAGCTCTATCTTTTGTATTCTAGATCTGCTGCTCAATAGCTTCCGCTCAAGATCTTTCACCTTTTGCGGGCTGATTTTGGTAATTTTCTTCAGTGATTTTCCTTCATCGATCATGGCGCTCAATGATCGTAGGTGCTCCTCAGCTTCATCTAAAGGCATGTTCAGTCTGTACTCTATTGCCTTTATTTCTTCTTCAGCGGACTGTATTTTTCGAACAAGGAATTTGAGCTTTCCTGATATATGGTCGATCATATTTGAATTGAGGTTTATATTCTTCAAACTCTTTTTTATCTCAAGCCTGCAAGCCTCAATTGCATCTTCCAGCTCTTTCTTTTCCTCAGGATTCGAGTCTCCCAGTTTTTTGATGCGCTCGGAATAGGACATTCTGGCCTCTTCCTGCACCCTGGTCTCTTCTATAAGATCCAGGACTCTCTGGACCTGGGTTGTGTCATCACCTTCGAGACTGTCCTCGTCCTCAAAGCCCCTAATGACTTCTTTGAGCCTGATGGTTCCCTTGCTTAACTTAGCGCCGAGCGCGATAACCTCCTGTATGGTCACCGGGCAACCTATGATCACGTTGAAGACTTCCTGTTCACCTTTTTCGATCCTCTTTGCTATCTCCACTTCACCTTCCCTGGTGAGCAAAGATACGCACCCCATCTCGTGAAGATACATCTTCACAGGATCATTGCCCCTGACAATGGTGTCAGCCTCGGAAGTATCGCTTTCCTCTTCCTTGTCTTTGTCGTCCTTGTCCTTTTTCGCGCCCTTTTCAGAAACCGGGATTTTCTTGTCAGAAGCCACCAGTTCCACACCGCATTCAGCCATAAGACGCATGATTATCCCATCAATCTCCGCGGGTGTGGTCACTTCTGATGAAAGGGCCTTGTTAATGTCGTCATAGGTGAGGTATTTCCTAGTCTTAGCAAGCTGGAAGAGCTCTTTATGTCGCTCCTCATACTTTGCGGTTTCAGCCATGTAACAACCTCTCCAATTTTTTCTTTTTAAGGAATCATGGACTTAATAGAACCGAATCCGATCCATTAGAGTCCTGCGCAATGATTACCTTTTAATTAAAGTCTTGTTGAACCTTTTTGTGAAGGGTCCTACTCAGTTCCGTGAGTTCTAAAGCCAGCTCCCTGTACTCCCCGTCATCTAAAGAGCATCTCGCCAATCTACTTTGAATCTCGGCCTTTCTTTGCTCAAGCCTGCGTCTGCTCATCCTGTTTAAGGTATCCTCCAATAAGCGGTCCCCATCATCACCATCCGGCATGTCGTTTTCTCTTGGTCTGGGATTTAATAAGGCCGCTATTGTAGAGGCTAATTCATCCTCTTCCACAGACCGGGCAAATTCAGGCGCGCTAAACCGACCCTCTCTCTCTTGATAATCAATGACCATATGGGCGATCCGGTTGAGCACAGGAGTCTTGATATCCTTTAGCAACCCGCTTTCCTTGACCCTGTCAATAAAGCCGTCTTTAATCATCATCCCTTGGACGATAATTCTCTCGTCTACGGGAAAATCAAAAAGCGTCTTTTCACGACGCGACGCCTGACGATCCTTGCTTTTGTTTGGCCCGTCATTCCTAAGAATATTCCTTATTCTATTTTCTCTAATCCTAATTCTTGAGGATATCCGTTCTATAAGATAATCCCCTTCCTTGGAATTCGCAATTGGTCTAATAACCGGAAGCGCTTCCTCAAGGGCTAAATTTCTACCACTCATGGTTGCGCAGTCGTACTGTGCTTCCAGAGCATCTATAAACATGTCTATTATTGGCTCAGACGCATCCACTAACTCTTTAAAAGCGGATGGACCAATCTTTCGGATCGCTTCATCAGGATCTTTGGCGTCCTTTAATATCAGGCATCTGGGCTCGACGCCTTGGGCCAGGAATATGGGAATAGCCCTTTTAACAGCTTTTATACCTGCCTCATCAGAGTCAAAGATAGTGACCACCTGATTTGTAAAACGCCTGATCAACCGAACCTGATCTTCGGCCAAGGAGGTACCCAAAGGGGCTGTGACATTCTCTATGCCGTTCACGCGTAGGGCTATCTGATCAAAGTAGCCTTCCACTAGAATAACGAAACCTTCGCTCCTTATTGCTTCCCTGGCTTCATTGAGACCATAGAGAGTGTGTCTTTTCTTGAAAACATTAGACTCAGGGGAGTTGAGATATTTTGGGTCTCCTTCTCCAATAATACGCCCTCCAAAGGCTACCAGCTCTCCTGATAGATCTTGTATTGGTATCATGATCCTGGAACGAAAATAATCGTAATATCCTGCGCCTTGCTTTCTCTCCCTTATCAATCCAGCGGCTACGGCTTCCTTGGGATCGGTTTGATTATTCATCAGGAATCCATATAATGATTCCCAATCGTTATCCGCATAACCAAGCCCTATTTCATCAATATGACCTTGGTTCAATCCCCTCTGCTTGAGATAGTCCAAAGCTTGATCATTGGCGCCCAGATCTCTCTTGAACTTTGACAGGGCCAGTTCCAGAGCCTTTAAAATACTCGCCCGCGCATCTTTGCCCTGGCCGGCGCCTGGGCCAACATTCACGGAGATTCCATACCGAGCGCCTACCTTACGCACAGCCTCCACAAAGGTGATACCTTCCATTTTCATGAGAAAGTTGAACACACTACCACCTGTGGCGCAACCAAAGCAATAAAATATACCTTTTTGTGGAGAAACATAGAACGACGGGTCATTATCCCCATGAAACGGGCACAACCCCCTGAAGTCTTTGCCTGCTCGCTTGAGATCCACATGATCAGAGATCACCTGGACGATGTCTGCAACAGAAGATATTTCCGCTATTGTGGATTCAGGGATGCGCATAGATAGTTTCCTGGCTAAGATTGAATATGGACCAGCGCCGGAGCTTCAATCCGGAATCAATGGGAAAGCTCCAAAACCGTCTGGCCATCTCCTCCGGAATCAATGGGGCCACCATATAACTTCTTCACATACGGGATCCCCTGAAAGTGATCTCGAACAGCCTTCTTTTTGGGACCTTCGCCTTTTCAATGTATATTAGTAAGAGTTTGATTACTCGCCACTTTAGCCTCGTCTATCGCCTTCTCAACAACAGGTAAAGCGTCTTCCACGCGAAATCCGATAATATTCACTTCTCCGCGAGCTGCGGCACTTGGGAGATGTATCCTAACCTGTTCATTTTTTGAAGCGTTTTTTTCAGCGTTGTCGCCAAGTATCTCCAAATCTTCGATATTTACTCTTGTTTTTACATTGCCAAGCCTGACCATCACTTTACCCTTTTCAGCCAGACCTTCTACTATCGCGACTCTTCCAAGGGGCTTCACATAGGCCCTGGTCCCTTCCATAGGGGCTTCGGGCGTGGTCTCCAGTGGTCCCCCCAGTTTATCTTCCAATTTCTCCACTAGATTGTCGATCACATGCCTGGGCTTGCTTGCGTCTTTGATCTTTCCTGTTTTCAGGGCTTTTTGTAATTCAGCGATTTCCTGTTTCGCGGTATTTATCACACTAAGGGCTTCATTTCTAAATGATTCCAAGGCCCGTTCCTTCTCTGCGTCAAGGGCCTCTATTTTTTGTTTAAGTTCCTGTTCAAGCCCCTCTGTTTCTATCTTTATTCTATCCACTTGATCGATTTTTTCCTTAAGCAACGTCATGAGTTGAGACGAGCCACCAGAGGTTTTGTGGAGATATTTTCTGGAGCGTTCAATAACACTTGTTGGAACGCCTATCCTTTCAGCTGTGGCAATGGCGTGGGATTCCCCAGGGAGGTCGTACAGGAGTCTATATGTTGGTTCGAGTGTCTCAGGATGAAATTCAACACTTACGCCCTTAACTTCCTCCGCGCCCATCGCGTAAGCTTTTAGCTGGGTCAGGTGCGTTGTGACGATGACTTTTGCCCCCTTTGCCATCAATTCATCTATAACCGCCATGGCCAGGGCCGAGCCTTCGTCCGGGTCAGTTGCGCCCCCCAATTCATCGAGTAGAGCAAGGGCGCCTTCTTGGGCTAACTTCAGTATTCGAGCGATTCTGTCCATATGGCCTGAGAATGAAGATATCTTTCCTTGTATATCCTGATCATCACCTATGTCGGCCATTATTGCTCTAAACGGCTGAACTTTGGTTCCTTCCTTTGCCGGGATCATAAGTCCATGCCGGACCATAAGCGGGAAAAGCCCGGCAATCTTAAGAGCAACGGTCTTACCACCCATATTGGCGCCGCTTATTATCATCCCCGCGGACTCAGGCGCCATTATGATGTCCATTGGCTTGGCCGCTTCAGGGCCACTAAATGGCAGTAAAGGATGTTTTGCGGATAAGAGTTCAAAACCTTTATCAACCAGTTCCGGCTCTATGGAGTCAGTGGTTTGCGCGTAAATGGATTTTGCTTGCAACGCGTCCAATTGGACAAGTGTTTCGTAGTTCTGTTTCAGCTCTTCAATGGAGTCTCTGGCTTCAGAGGTGAGTTCCTGAAATACCTTCCTGACCTCACTCCTCTCTTCATCCGCAAGGGAGGCGATTTCATTGTTTATATCCACAGCTTCCAAGGGTTCCACGTAAACTGACGCCCCACTCCTGGAATGGTCATGGACAATGCCTTTAAACAAGCCTTTAAATTCAGGTTTTAGCAGTATTACATATCTGTCGTTACGTATGGTGATATAATCCTCTTGGACCACCCTGGCGAGATCCTCGTCCTTGACCACCGCGTTCAACGCGCTTTGAATCCTGGCCCTGGATCTGCGCATCCTGTTTCTAACATCTTGCAATCCAGGACTTGCATTGGATTTAACAACACCGTGTTCATCCAGTATAAACCTAACGCGCGCGCTAAAATGATCCAAATTACGAAATGCGCCCCCTATCTCAATAAGCGTCCCATAATTTTCATCCAGATTTAGCAATGCGCCTTTTATTTTTGAAGAGGTCTCTATCATGTCCGCCAAGACCATTAAATCTTCCGCATCGAGTATGACGGCTTTGTTCTGAATCCTTGCCAGTAGACCGGACAAAGGAGG
>CAZFJT010000045.1:0-11074 GCA_964519135.1 uncultured Syntrophales bacterium
TGGAGCATTGTCTAAACAGGATATATGGCGGTCCGCCGAGGACCTCCCCTCCTGGTCCTCCCCTCCTGGTCCTCCCCATCGAGCTTCCGACCATGGGAGGACGAAATGAAATTTCATTTCATTCCGTGTTTTATTTAGAGAATTACTATAAAATCCATAACGCATATATTGAACACTTGCGGCCTTATCCGATCCATATATCCATATCGGATAAGGCCCCGCCAGCAACCGAGATCCAGGTCTTTGAGTTCCAGGTCCGTTTGGATAAATGATTATTTAACAGGGCCTGTGCATTTGGGCCGAAATATTAACGGTTAACCCGATGACCTCCTAAAGGCCCACTCCAGGTATTGGATGGGAACATTTGGAACACTTGCCTGACTGAATGTCATAATTGGCTATTGTAAACCCTACTCTCTCTATCAACAGCTCGCCGCACGCGGGGCAATATGTGTTCTCAAGGGTGTTGGTCTTCACGTTTCCCACGTAAACATAATTAAGGCCTTGATCCTTTCCCATATTCGCGGTTTTGATTAGAGATTGCGCAGGAGTGGGCGGTAGATCGCCCTCTTTGTAATCTGGATGAAACCGGCTCACATGCCACGGTGTGTCAGGTCCGAGTTCATTTACTATGAATGACGCCAATTCTTTTAATTCATATTCATCATCATTTGCGCCAGGTATTAACAGAGTTGTTACCTCAAGCCAAACACCATTATCCTTCAGCGCCTTGGCCGAATCCAATACACCTTCCAGCTTTGCTTTTACATATTTTTTGTAAAAATCCTGATTAAAGGCTTTTAGATCTACATTTGCCGCGTCAATAAGACCTTTGGAGTCCTCTATCATCTCTGGACTCATATATCCGTTAGTGACAAAAACATTGTAAAACCCGGCTTCATGGGCCTTTACCATCGTATCCCTCGCCAGCTCGTAGAATATGGTGGGCTCACTGTACGTATACGCTACACTTTTACAGTTAGCATTCACAGCCAGACCCACCAATTCCGCAGGTTCATATGAATCACCCCAAATGCGACCCTCTTTGTCCTGGATCTGGGAGAGCTGATAATTTTGACAGAACGAACACCTGAAGTTACATCCCATGGTTCCGAATGAAAAGGCCCTGGAACTCGGGAAAAAGTGGAAAAGGGGCTTTTTCTCTATACTGTCGATATTTGCAGCCGCAATCTTATCGTACACCAAAGTATAAAGAATCCCGTCCCGATTTTCCCTCACCATGCAAAAACCTCTTTTACCTGGTTTCACATGACACCTGTGCCTGCATAGAAAGCAGTTGACATTTCCATCTTGGTCTTGCTCGCTCAAATACGCCTTTTTCATAACGGCCCTCCCCTTCTTGAAGAACCAGCAATGAATATGCCAATGGCGCCCATTTTCAAACCCCGAACTGATAACGCCGGATTGATCTAGTATATCCCTTCACATTTCATAGGAAATTTTCGCGCCAAAACCTGAAACTGGTATCAAGATTCAGACCAATAGAAAGACATAGGCGCCCAATCAAAGGGAATCTGATTTATGGGCATTCAAAAGGGGCCCCAGAGAATGATGCTATAAGCTGTGTCCCATTACAAGACACAAAAAATACAGAAACAAAGTTCACCTGGCCAATTGGAGATTTTATTGTCTTAAAACAAGACAAACAGGAAAATCCTGTCTCTTATTAAGGCGCCTCACCAGCCAACGTCCATGGGCGATTATTCAGGATTATCTGATCCATAACAATAAGAATTCAGATACATCCGGCGGAATGGCACAAATAATGCTTGTTTATATTCCATGGACCCGAACAGGACACTCTGGGTTGGCGCGGTCATGGTTGTATATGGAGTTTTAAGGTTAGCGGCAAAGAACAGGAACATTCAAATGACCAATGAAACGGAGCACTGGAATGCCTCAAAGTAATCAATATATTATGTGGTTTGACCAACTGGGATCCGAACATGTTGGGATGGTTGGGGGAAAGAACGCATCATTAGGAGAGATGATACAAAACCTAAAGGATAAGGGAACTCAAGTTCCCGAGGGTTTTGCGACCACATCCGGGGCGTACGAAACGTTCATGGAAGAAAATTCCATCAGAGACGAAATGGATCGCTTAATAAGGGAGTTCAGGGATGGGGCAAAGACTCTTGAAAAGGTGGGCAAGTCGATCAGGGCTCTTTTCACCAAATCTCGAATCCCCGAAGAGGTGGCGGACGCGATAAGAGATGCGTACCAAGAGCTTTCAATGAAGTACGATGAGCAAGAATTGGATGTTGCCGTAAGGAGTAGCGCAACCGCTGAAGATCTCCCTGAGGCGAGTTTTGCCGGGCAACAGGAGACCTATCTCAATATTTCAGGCCCTGAAAACCTCCTGGAGGCTGTAAGGAACTGCTATGCTTCACTATTTACGGACCGGGCCATAAGTTATAGAGAAGAAAAAGGTTTTGAGCATAACCAAATTGCGCTTTCCGTGGGAGTTCAAAAAATGGTCCGTTCTGATAGGGCTTCAGCTGGAGTCATGTTTTCCATAGACACTGAAACAGGCTTCAAGGACATGGTGGTTATAAACGCAGCGTGGGGCCTGGGGGAAAATGTTGTGCAAGGAGCAATAACCCCTGACGAATATAGGGTGTTTAAACCCATACTCGGTAAGAATAATTTCAAACCCATTGTGGAAAAGACCCTTGGCGCGAAAGAAAAAATGATGATCTACGCGGGTGGAGGCAAACAGACCATCAAGAATGTGGATACTCCAAAGGAACAGGCGCGCAAATACACGCTCAATGACGAGGAGATCCTGCAATTGGCGGCATGGGCCGTGGACATTGAAAGTCATTATGGAAAACCTATGGATATGGAGTGGGCCAAAGATGGAATGAGCGGGGAGATCTTCATAGTACAGGCACGGCCGGAAACCGTTCAATCTCAAAAGGAAACCACTTCATTAAAGGCCTATACACTAAAGGAAGAGAAAGAGCCCTTGATCAAAGGAATAAGTATCGGTGACTCCATTGCCACAGGAAAGGCTCAAAAGATACTTTCATCTGATGATAAGGACAAATTCAGGGAACGAGCCATACTGGTAACAGAGATGACCGACCCTGATTGGGTTCCGATAATGAAAAAGGCGGCTGGAATAATAACCGACCGAGGCGGTAGAACCTGCCACGCGGCCATAGTGAGCAGGGAATTGGGCATACCAGCCATTGTGGGCGCTGGATCGGCAGTGGAAAAGATAGATGACGGAATGGAGATTACCCTCTCATGCGCCCAGGGAGACCAGGGGTTCGTATACTCGGGACAATTGAAATACGACGTTGAGGAACTGAGCCTAAAAGATATTCCTGAGACAAAGACGAGAATCATGATGAATATCGCCAGCCCATCAGGCGCCTTGCGCTGGCGCAGATTACCCGCGCAGGGAATAGGTCTGGCAAGAATGGAATTTATCATAAATAATTTCATTAAGATACACCCAATGGCCTTGGTAGGGTTTGATAAGCTCAAGGATGAGTCCGCTAAGGAGACCATTGAAAACATGACTAGGGATTACAAGGACAAGTCCCGGTATTTTGTGGATCAGCTGGCCCTCGGAATAGCGAAAATAGCGTCTTCACAGTACCCGGAACCGGTCGTATTGCGAATGAGCGATTTCAAGACCAATGAATACGCGGATCTAATAGGCGGCGAGCAGTTTGAGCCTGGTGAGAGCAATCCCATGCTGGGCTGGCGGGGAGCTTCCAGGTATTACAGTGAAGGGTACAAACCGGGTTTTGGCCTGGAGTGTGAGGCTATAAAAAAGGTTAGAAATGAAATCGGGCTTGATAATCTTGTGGTGATGATTCCTTTTTGTCGCACACCTGAAGAGGCGGACAAGGTTCTTGAGGTCATGGAGGAGTTCGATCTGAAAAGAGGCCAAAACGGACTCGAAGTGTACGTAATGTGCGAAATCCCATCCAATGTCATTCTAGCAGATCAATTCGCTCAACGTTTCGACGGTTTCTCAATAGGCTCCAATGATCTTACACAGTTGGTCCTTGGAGTGGACAGAGACTCATCTCAATTGGCTCACATCTTTGATGAGCGGAGCGAGGCCGTAAAAAGGATGATCTCATCGGTAATACAAAAGGCCCATGAAAATCATTGCAAGGTGGGTATATGCGGCCAAGCGCCCAGCGATTATCCCGAGTTCGCCAAATTTCTAATAAGATCCGGCATTGATTCAATCTCCTTGAATCCTGACAGCATTATTGGGGTAAAAAGACTGGCCGCGGAGATTGAATCGGAACAGCGCTGAATATGGGGGTTAATGTTCGCCAAATGGAAGCCAGTGAAATCAGACAGGACAAGATATCCAAGAAATGGGTGATCTTTGCTCCGGCCAGGGCCAAAAGACCTAAAGACATACGGAAGGAAGCCGCGGGCGGTGAGAACATTCCTGAGTTCGACGCTCAATGCCCCTTTTGTCCAGGCAATGAGTCCATGATTCCCAGCTCGATTCTTGAACTTGGAGGAGAATTGGACACGGGCCCCCAAGTGAAGGTTATTCCTAACAAATATCCCGCGATAACCCAGTCGGCTGGAGGACAGAGAGTTGAAAAAGGCCCTTACCTTTCCATGCAAGGCGCGGGAAGGCATGAAGTCATAATAGAGACCCGTACTCACAACAGGGATATACCCTTTATGTCTAAAGAGGAAATAACCAGGGTCTTGGAGGCCTACCAGAGAAGATTCCTGGACATAAGCGCAAGTATGGAAAACAGCACAGTGGTTATATTTAGGAATCACGGCAAGGGCGCCGGGACCTCGCTAATACATCCCCATTCCCAGTTGATAGCCACCTCCTGGATCCCGCGCAAGGAGAGATTGAGGGAGATTAACATGCGGGATCATTATGATTCCTATGGGACGTGCCTGTTCTGCCATATCCTGGAGTATGAGTTGGAGGACCGGTCAAGGATTATCCTGGAAACCGAACACTTTGTGGTCATGTCTCTGTACGCGGCCCAAACCCCCTTCCATTGCTGGATAGCGCCAAGATCCCACAATGCGGATTTCGGGAGTGTCTCACATCAGGAATTGTCCGACTTGGCATACGCGTTGAAAATGACACTATCAGCCTTGCACAGGCAATTGCGCGACCCTGATTACAATTACGTTATAAACACCGCTCCCCGCTACCAGAAGGGCCAACCCCACGTGCATTGGAATCTGGAGATCCGGCCCAGGTTGATTACAAGAGCCGGCTTTGAACTGGGTTCAGGCATCAGGATAAATCCGTCTTTACCAGAAGATGACGCCAGTTTTATAAAAGCGGGCCTTGATCAGGACCCGGGTACGCCAACATGAGTTAATGGATAAAAGCTCCATAGCTTAAAAGTGAGACAACGGAAAAACAAACTCTAGCGTCAGCGATAAGACCGCCCCAAATCTAACAGGTACAGGGTTTTGTTAAGCCAAGCTGGTATTAGAAAGATTATTTAAAAAGATGAATAACAATAGACCTGAGAAGTCAAACATGACTTTAAACAATACGGACCAACCATGGCGCCTAAGCTGGGAAGAGCTGGCCAAGCGCTATGATGTTGATGTTGAAGAGGGGTTGGGCGCCTCAAAGGTCCGTGTCCACAGGGATAAATATGGTCCCAATGTCCTGAAAACAGGCCGGAAACGCAGCGCACTAGAGATACTGTGGGACCAGGTTAAGAATATAATCGTGCTCTTATTAGCCGTTGCGTCGGTTTTATCACTTCTATTCAATCAAATCCTGGATGCCGCGGCGATAGCAGTGGCCATTGGCTTGAACGTAATAATCGGGTTTGTAACCGAATGGAGGGCTGTCAGATCCATTGAGGCCCTTAAAAGTATGACCAGCTCCAAGGCCAAGGTTCTCAGGGACGGGAAAGTCCGGAATATCGCGGCAAATAAGCTTGTGGCCGGAGACATAGTTATGCTCGAAGAGGGAGATCTAATACCAGCGGACCTTAGGCTCTTTGAAGCTGCAAACCTCCAGGTGGATGAATCCGCTCTCACAGGAGAGTCTGTCCCGGTTCAAAAGAGTGTGCAAGCTATAGATGGAGAGACACCCTTGGCTGAACGTGAAAACATGGCCTTTCGGGGAACCGCCATAACAGGTGGCGCGGGCAAGGGAATTATTTCATCTGTGGGTATGGACACTGAAGTTGGCAAAATATCGGAAATGGCTGAAGAGGCGGAACAAGAAGCCACTCCATTGGAAAAGAAATTGAATAGGCTTGGTGGCCGGCTGGTTTGGGTCACCCTGGGAATATCCGGGCTGGTGGTTCTCCTTGGGCTGAGAGCTGGTAAAGACACTTTCTTGATGGTGGAAACCGCCATAGCGTTGGCAGTGGCCGCAGTGCCTGAAGGCTTACCTGTGGTGGCCACCATAGAGCTTGCCCAAGGCATGAGAAGGATGGCCAGGCGAAACGCGCTGATTAATAAGCTCGCTTCTGTGGAGACCCTTGGGGCTGTTAATACCGTATTTGCTGATAAAACCGGCACATTAACAGAGAATAAAATGACCGTCCAATCATTGGCCTTGGCTCAGGAAAATTCAGATGAGATTGGTGAATACCATCTAGAATACCAGGGCGAGAAAGAAGTCACAGTCAAAGGTCCGGAAGGCGATGATGATATAGCGCTGGAGCGCGCCGGAGACGCCATAGAAATAGGGGCGCTGTGCTCAAACGCCCATCTTAATAATGATGAGGGGCCTGGAAGTTCCGGGTCTGTGGGTGACCCTATGGAGGTGGCCCTTCTGGAGTTGGCTTGGAAGCTGGGCAAAGGAAAAGAGAAACTTCTGGAATCCCAAAGTGAGCTGCGGGAAGAAGCCTTTGACAGGAACACAAAGATGATGGCCACATTCCATGAGGCTGACAAAGGAGTCAGAGTGGCGGTCAAAGGGGCGCCTGAAGCCGTGCTGAACCATGCGTCAAGGGTGAGGCTCAGTTCAGGAGATATAGCGGAGCTTGACGAAAAAACAAAGGATGTATGGCTGGACCATAATCTGGATATGGCAAAAAAAGGGCTTAGGGTTATAGCCCTCGCGGAACGTTCCGGGGAATCCGCTAATGAAGATCCTTATCATGACCTGACATTTCACGGGCTGGTCGGTTTTCTTGATCCTCCAAGAAAAGGGGTTCAACAGGAAATAGAAAAGCTCAAGAGAGCTGGAATCAGCGTGATAATGGTCACAGGCGACCAGAAAGAGACTGCAGCGAATATAGGAGAGGAACTGGGAATATTGTCCCGGGATTCAGGAGTGGTAATTCATGGGAAGGACCTCAAAGACCCAGAGGAGATGAATGACCAGGAAAGAGAAAAGGCCGGTTCAGCAGCGATCTTCACACGGGTGGACCCTGGGCAAAAGCTCGATTTGATAGAGCTTTACCAAAAGAAAGGCGCTATCGTGGCCATGACCGGGGACGGTGTCAACGATGCGCCTGCTTTGAAAAAAGCGGACGTTGGAGTGGCCATGGGTAAAAGGGGAACCGAGGTGGCCAGACAGGCCGCGGATGTGGTTCTAAAAGACGATGAATTCAGCACGATCCTGGTCGCGGTGCGCCAGGGTAGAGTGATCTTTGAGAATATCAGACGCTTCATACTCTTTCTGATCTCAGGCAATGTAGGCGAGATAATGATCGTTGCATTCGCTCTATTGGCTGGTATGCCCCTACCGCTGCTGCCCCTTCAGATCCTTTACCTCAATATGATCGGTGATGTCTTTCCCGCTTTGGCCCTGGGAATGGGTGAAGGGGATCCAGGAGTAATGGAAAGACCAGCCAGGGACCCATCGGAATCCATATTAACCCCGCGCCACTGGTTTGAGATCTGCGTTTACGGTTTGATTATAGCCATAACCGCTCTAATGGCCTTCAGCTATTCCATAAACTTCATGGGAAAAACCCCAACCCAGGCTGTAACTTACTCCTTTCTCACCTTATCCTTTGCCAGGCTATGGCATGTGTTCAACATGAAAGACTGGGCCGCGCGGATAATTAAAAATGAAATCACCGTCAATCCTTGGATCTGGGCTGCCCTGGCGCTGTGCGCAGGCCTGTTGCTTATCGCGGTATATATTCCGGAACTCGCGCATGTGCTGGACCTGGAGAGGCCCAATATGAACGGGTGGGCTCTAATAATTGGACTCAGCTTTATTCCCCTTGTTTTGTTCCAGGCCATCAAATCAGGACCCATTGGTAGATGGGCAAATATAACCGGAGTATAACACTGAGTTCAAAAACACATGGCCAGGCATTGAAAGGATTAAATTATGACTCGATATTCAAAAGACATTGAGCTGTTTACTGATCACCGCATTTGGAGAGGGATAAAAAGACCTCCACAATCCCTCTGAAATGACCGTTAATCTTGGACCTGGGCTCAAAAGCCTACAGCAAGAGATAGTACACAGGGTCGTGGAAAAGGAATTGGGAGAAAGCTAAAGGAGAATAAGATGCGCCACGGATTCATGGACTCTATGGCTCAGGGATGGATGTTTCCAGGCCTGGGAATTCTAATAATCCTCGTTCTCATTGTAGCGGTGATTTGGCTTATCAATTCGAGATATTACAGTAATCGGAATATTGACCGAGGCAATGGCGGGGATGACCCGTTGACCATATTGAAAAGACGTTACGCCACAGGCGAGATAGACAGTGAAGAGTTCAAAAGGATGAAAAAGGAACTTGATTCCTAAACGAATCTTAATGAACGGAGTCTGTCCGCTTGTGTTTTCTGCAAACAGTTTAAACCTTAACAGGAGAGTTAAAAATGTCGAGCCATTCCAAACCAATCATTGCATGCAGTATGGCAAGGATAGTGAATCGTCCTGAAAGCTTTGAGACCATGCAGAGCATCGGCCCAAAAGTATGCATAACCACTGCGAGCTCCCCTGGGTTCCTGGGTTTTCAGTCGAGCATACAAACCGGAATCTTGCCCATAGCCGGCCGGTGGGGCGGCGGAAAATTGCACATGGAGGAGGAGTTGAATCCTATACGAGAGATTCAATACACCATGTGGGAATCTTGGCGGGCCCATGAGGAATTCCATGAGAACAAGTTCGAGCAGTTTTTCGAACTTTGCGGCCATTGTCTATCCATGGTGGTAGAGGGCCCATGGGAGCCGGTCTATGAAGTGGTAAAGGGGAATATGCCTCCTGTTAGGGGAATGGGGCAAATAGCGGGATTGGCCGCAGACCTCCAGCAGGAAAAGGATCTGGTCCGCTTTGTAACGCCCCAGAGGTGCGTGGCTTTTGCAGAGCACACAGTATTGCCCGGCAAGGAAGAGGCCTTTGAAAAAGGGGCCATTGACACTATGGAGGCGCTCTCTGAAGCCCCGGGGTTTCTGGGTTACATGATTCTGAAACAAATAGGGGTATGCGCAATAGGCAGCTTCATGTTCGATCCTGAATCCATGGCCCTTGCAAAACAAACCTTAGGCGCCAATCCTCCTAAAAATCCAAGGCCCCAATTCAGCACCCCTGATGTGAAACCCCATCCAACAGAGTACGTGATTCATAGCGAATGGGAGGCTGTGGAAATGGCGAGGATGGGCTTTGGCAGGACTCTGGTAAATAGCCGGATTCGAAAAATCCACGATGAAGGAGTGATGGCCCATCTCACAAGGGGACCATATATTGTGTTCTTTCAACCAATAATGGAAGAAGATACCTGGCGGCCAATGATAAGCTGATTTAGCCCGGCATGGATCCGGGCCTGGAGCTGGGGCCTTTGGAACTTTCCAGGCCCCGCATTATTCTCAGTCCAACAGGAATCCGCTCTCAAAATGCTTCTTTGAAATCATTTCAGCCAAATTTTCCAATGCCTTGAAATCCTCTTCCCTTGGCATGCCCTTGCAAAAGACTGGATCCAATACTTCAGCCTTTAGATTCGGGATCATGGCCCCTATGGTTTCCATGGTTTTTCCGCCCCATCCGTATGAACCTATTACAGTGACGTATTTGGCCTTGGGTCTAAGCACATTGGTAAGCGCCGCCGCGTACATTGCGAGCGGGTGTGGACCCGCGTACACAGTAGGTGTTCCTATTACTATGCTTCCCGCGTCAACAAGTGTTATCGCAAGCTTGCCTATGTCTGAAACTGAAAGCTCGAATCTGTGTACACCTACACCTCTCGCGCCCAAAGCGGAAACAAAATGATCCACCATCATCCTCGTGCTCTCATGCATGGAGGTGTATGGAATAACCACCACATTCTTGGGATTGTCTGAAACCCAATCAGTATACGCGTCGATTATGAACTTAGGATCATCGTATATAGGCCCATGACTTGGAGCTATCATCATAGGCGCCAACTCGTTCACCTTTTCCAGATTGTTTTGAATTATTGAGCTGAAAGGCATCATTATCTCAGCAAAGTACCTCTTCGCTGCTTCATAAACCCTAGCCTTATCCGTTGCGTAAAGATCAGTGGTAGCTATGTGTGAACCAAAGAAATCACATGAGAAGAGTGTCTTATTCTCAGGCATGTAAGTACACATGGTCTCAGGCCAGTGGACCCAGGGAGTGTAAATGAACTTCAAGGTCTTATCGCCCAAATCAAGCGTATCTCCCTCCTCCACTTCCAGAAACTTTTCTTCCGGGATTTTGAGCAAGTTGATCAATTGCTCCTTTCCCTTTTTATTTGCCACCAATTTCGCGGAAGGATACTTTTCCAGAACGTCGGGTATTGAGCCTGAATGATCCTGTTCCGCATGATGGGAAACAACATAATCCAGTTTCTCCACGTCCTCCAATTGGTCCATGAGTTTATCGGTCATGGTGGGATCCACTGTATCCAGAAGCGCGGTCTTTTCACTTCCTTCGATTAAATAACAATTGTAACTGGTCCCGTCCGGCAAAGGTATCAGTGAATCAAACAGCCGCCGGTCCCAGTCGATGGCGCCCATCCAGTGAACACCATATGTGATCTGTCTTTTTTTCATAACATCTCCTTTGATTTGGGCTTCCATACCGATTTGGATGATCGGGCCCTGTTTTATTCGAGCTCTGAACAGGCCTTTTTGACCACTTCCGCGCTTTGTT
>CAZFJT010000046.1:0-11051 GCA_964519135.1 uncultured Syntrophales bacterium
TCCAATCCGATCTGGGACCTTCCTCTGCAGTTGATACCACCGGGAGGCATAGTCATGCAATTAACAGAGTAATTGGTAGTATTTTTGAATATATAGACATTTTTATTCTCCAAATTATTATATATTTAGGCTATATATCAGAAAATATATGATTAATCAAATAACAACTTGTGTCATGCAAGCAATTATGGTAATTCTCAGGCCGGTTGAACAGGAGCGAAGCCTCCAGTAAGAAGTGAGCCTATTGGTATAAGTTTCAGGGCTTGCTTGCTTTACCTGGGATATGCATAATGATAGGCCGAGATGGAGGAGTGTTTAAGCAAGACCTCATATTTGCCGTGTGTTGATATCGATGGATACGGACGACTGTAGAGGGCACTGCAAAAACATTTTTACGCGTGTCATGTTAAGAGCATTATGACGGAAAGTTATGACCAATAGACGGCCCGTGGCTTTTAGCGACGCGCCTTGTGAATCACCGTCATTTATGCGCTCGCAAAACCAACTCCACTGGGACACAATCATCCCTTTAGAGTGCTATCAACATTGCAATATATCATGGAATGTTTGAGAGTTAAATATTCTTGAAAGGAACGAAGTTCGCGAAATATTCCACCTCTTGATTTAAAATGTGATTTCAGGTTACACTGTTGAGGCGCCCTGAAATTATTAGATCATAATTAGCGTGAAGTGAACCTGAGTTATAGCAGGTAAGAATAATATGTGTGCTGGGATGGAGAGAACCCGCGTTTTATGGAATGAACACATTTATCGCATAATGGCTGATACTGGCTATTGTGCGACGTATAATTGACGATGACTTCCCTGTGGGAGCACAGACGCCCATGGAAACATGATGTGGTCGGCTGTGTCAAGACTGTGTATAAACCATGACATATAACAGATTTCTATCAATAGCGCTTTTCATTTCCGGGTTAGTTACCTTCTGGCTCGCGTATCAATTGCGATTCGATTTCAGTGTGGACGCGTATTGGATTGACAGGCCTTGGCGTCTGGCGCCATATATTGCGATCCTTAAGGTCACACTCTTTTACTTGTTTGGCCTACATAAAACAAATTGGAGATACGTGGGACTTCGAGATTTGTCCTGGATTGCGGCATATTCTCTGGTGTGGACAGGCGTTTTGTATTTAGGGAACTTAATTGGGGGGGATTACACCAATCCCAGAGGCGTAATCGTCTTGGACGGTCTGCTCACTTTTATAGCCACATGCGGGATTCGGGTCGCGGGCCGTTACACAAGGGAATTTTTTATATTAAGGCCAACAAATGGCGCAAGGTCAAAAATTCGTAAAGCGGTAATAATTGGGGCTGGGGACGCTGGAGAAATGCTTTTGAGGGATCTGAATCGCAATGTGAGTGCTGCTTTAAAGGTTCTGGCCTTCTTTGACGACAATCCGCAAAAACATGGCATGACGATCCACGGCGTAAAAGTTGTGGGATCAATGGACAGGATTCGAACATATATCAAAAACCAAGAGATCCAGGTGGTAATAATCGCCATTCCCTCTGCGAATAGGCGGCAGATGAGGAGCATTTACGAACAACTTGAAGATCTTAATGTGGTGATTAAAACTCTTCCGACTGTGAGCGAGATTCTTGAGAATTCCGGATGGATCAATCAACTTCGTGAGATAAACATAACTGATTTATTGGGCAGAGAAGAAATAGAAATCGATTCGCAAAGCATCTCTGATCTGATTGAGGGAAAATCCGTCGTAATTACCGGGGCCGCTGGGAGTATCGGATCGGAACTGTGTAATCAAATCATCAGGAGGCGCCCCAGGATCCTAATAATGGTGGATAAGACAGAAAATAGCCTGTTCCATACTCACAGAAAACTCATGGAAAAATTCACCAATGGTAATAGCCCTAATCTTAAACCGGTTCTATGCGATGTAAGAGACTATGGGCTGCTGGTCGGAAGACTTGAGCAATATAAACCGGAAATAGTCTTCCATGCCGCGGCTCACAAGCATGTGGCGCTCCAGGAAAGCAATCCATTAGAGTGTTTTAAAAACAATGTGGGTGGTATTCAGACAATGACCCGCATTTGTCACAATTTGGCTGTTGATCGACTGGTACTCATTTCAACAGATAAGGCCGTGAACCCCACCAGTGTCATGGGCGCCACCAAAAGGGCTTGCGAACTGTACTGTCAAGCTTACGCAACCATGAGCCGAACCAAATTCATGGCTGTGCGATTTGGAAACGTTTTGGCCTCTGAAGGAAGCGTTGTCCCGCTCTTTATTGAGCAAATCGCCAATGGAGGCCCTGTGAAGGTTACCCATCCCCATGTGGAGCGATATTTCATGAGCATACCGGAAGCGGTGTCATTGGTTTTACAGGCCGCGGCCATCGGCGAATCCGGTCAGTTGCTCATGCTTGATATGGGAAAACCTATCAAGATAATAGATTTGGCTAAGACGTTGATCAAGCTATCCGGAAAGAGCGAATTTGAGATCGGGATTGAATTCACAGGACTTAAGCCAGGGGAAAAACTCTCTGAAGAGCTCGCTTTTTCAAGTGATTTATGTCTACCCACATCACACGAAAGAATAATGATATTCCAAGGGACATGCCATGATCCAGAGGTCGCAATAGAGAAGATCGACGCCTGGGTCGCAAAGGCGGCCCAAGGCGTACAGTTCGATGTGCGCGCAGCTCTTAGAGACATAGCCCCTGAATACTAGCCCGAAACCGCGCGACCCCAGGAGTCGGATTTTAGCGAAGCATTAAGGGAAAATGCGGTTTTATCTAATTGAGCCTAAATTTGCCCTCTACAGTATATGAAATAATCTTGCTAAGATTCGTCCGGAAATATTATGAAACGGGCCTTTGACCTCATTCTATCATCAATAGCATTAATTGCGCTGAGTCCTCTTTTGTTGGGTATTGCCATATTAATCAAGCTCGATTCAAATGGACCTGTGTTCTATCGCGGGGAACGAGTAGGTCGTCATGGTAAGGTCTTCAAGATATTCAAATTTCGCAGTATGGTAGCGGACGCGGAACTCAAAGGCGGCCTTTCCACATCTGACAAGGATCCTAGAATAACAAGAGTGGGCGCTTACTTGCGTCGTTTCAAATTGGATGAATTACCTCAATTTCTGAATGTGTTTAAAGGCGAGATGAGTCTTGTTGGCCCAAGGCCTGAAGTCAAAGAGTATATGGTCAAATATCGCGCTGAAAAGGAACCCACACTTGCAGTTCGGCCAGGAATCACCGATTGGGCCACTATTTGGAATTCTGATGAAGGGGGGATACTCAAAGACTTTGATGACCCTGACAAGGCGTACGAAGAACTTATCTTCCCCATAAAATTAAAGCTTCAACAGAAATACTGTAAACAGAGGTCATTTCTAACGGATCTGAAAATCCTCTTTTATACTGCCGCAAAGATGCTCAACCCAAATTTTACTCCACGTGAACTTAGATCGTATCCTAACCTCCAGGCGCTGAGCGAATCCTATCGCAACCAGCCCAGTAGTAGAGAAGATATGGTATGATAGAGGAACGCAAATCAAATCAAGGAATAAAACCATTTCCACAGCGCCAGCTTATCAGCTTGGAAGATTGTGTTGGTCTTGCAAAGCGAATACGAGCTAGAGCGGTCAGCATGACACATAAGAGCGGCGCTTCACATGTGGGATCATGTCTATCGGTTGCCGACTTGCTGGCGATCCTGTACGGGCGTTTTCTAAATATTAACTCCAAAGAGCCCCTTGCACGGACAAGGGATCGTTTGGTGTTCAGTAAGGGCCATGCCTGCGCCGCCCTTTACGCTGTTTTGGTTGAAATGGGTTTCTTCCCGGAGCATTGGTTAGACCTGTTCTATTGTGATGGTGGAAGACTTTATGGCCACGCCACGAACAATGGAATCCCCGGTATAGAGGTTTCAACAGGATCGCTGGGTCATGGTTTATCAATTGCCTGCGGGTTTGCCATAGCCGGAAAGCGCGACCATTCACCGCACAATGTTGTGGCGGTCCTAAGCGATGGTGAGTTGGATGAAGGTTCCACTTGGGAAGGAGCTATGTTCGCGTCGCATCACAGATTGGACAATCTTATGGCCATCATCGATTATAACAAAATGCAGGCTATGGGAACCGTCAAACAAGTATTGGATCTCGAACCTTTAGCCGATAAATGGAAGGCCTTTGGATGGAATGTAAAACAAATAGACGGGCACAACTTGGATGAAATTGACACGGCGTTATCAGGCGCCTCAGATGTCAGTTCACAGCCCACTTGCATAATAGCCCACACCATAAAAGGCAAAGGAGTGAGCTTCATGGAAAATAGCCTGTTATGGCATTACAGATCTCCTGACGAGCAAGATATGGAGCTTGCTTTAAAAGAACTCGCGCTTTAAACATGAGACAGAGATTCATAGATACCCTCTCGCAAATAGCTTCCAATGACCCGCGTATTTACTTGATAGTAGGAGATTTGGGTTTTGGAGTTGTGGACGGGTTTGCTGAAAAATTCCCTGATAGATTTTTCAATTGCGGGGTCGCGGAACAAAACATGATGGGAATGGCCGCTGGCCTAGCCTTATCAGGCAAGATCGTTTTTGCCTACTCCATATGTAATTTCGTTACATTCAGGTGCTTGGAGCAAATAAGGAACGATATCTGCTATCACAGGGCTGCGGTCAATATTGTGGGAGTTGGCGCGGGTTACACTTACGGCGCCCTTGGGATGAGCCACCACGCGACTGAAGATGTAGCCGTGATGAGGGCGATTCCCAACATGACCGTTGTTAATCCTGGCGATACCATTGAAACAGAGGGCGCTATAAGGCAAATGGTTGACTCACCAGGACCACATTATCTGAGAATCGGTAGAGGCCCGGAATCTCCGATACATGCTTCCGGAACCGTCATTAAGGTGGGATCCGCAATCAAGGCGCGGGAAGGTTCGGACATAACCTTGGTTGCAACCGGCGCCATTCTGGGCATAGCAGTACAAGTAGCCGACCATTTGGCTCAAAATGGTGTTGAGTCTCGCGTTTTGAGTATGCACACTGTAAGCCCTTTGGATGAAAAGGCTATCAGGGAAGCGGCAACTGAAACACGAGCTGTAATCACTCTAGAGGAGCACTCCATAATAGGGGGGCTGGGAAGCGCAGTGGCTGAGATTCTCTGCGAAATGGAAGATTTCAAAGGGATCTTTAAGAGAATTGGGCTGCCCAGGGACTTCTGCAACTCCTGTGGCGGTCATGCGCGACTTCTGCAAGATTCTGGTATCTCCAAGAATGAGATACTCGGTTCATTAAAGCCTTTAATTCAAAAACTATAAAAGATCTTGGAATCATCGCAACATCACGTTGTTTCAGGTAGACTCTGTCTTAGAAAGATCCGTTAAGGGATTAAAAAATGAAATACAAAGTAAGGTTCATAGATTACCCTAAACAATTTAATAGTATAAGAACTCAAGTTATGAGTAAGGTCGAAGAGACTCTCTCTAAGGGAGACCTGATCTTAAGGGAGCAAACTGAGGAATTCGAGAACGGGCTGGCGGAATTTATCGGGGTCAAGCACGCCATTGGCGTGAGTTCCGGCACTGACGCCCTTCATCTTTCTTTGCGTGCGGCTGGAATAGGCAATGGGGATGAAGTAATTACAGTCTCTCACACATTTGTGGCCACAGCAGCGGCGATTCACCACACAGGCGCAACACCGGTGCTCGTGGATATTCAAGATGACCATAATATGAATCCCGACCTTCTCAAGGACTTAATCAACGAACGCACCAAAGCTATTGCGCCGGTTCATCTCAACGGTAGAATGTGTGACATGAACAGAATAAGTAAGGTTGCGGATGAACATGGTTTGATGATAATTGAAGACGCGGCCCAGGCCCTTGGCGCAAGTCTTGACTCCAGGGGCGCAGGGTCATGGGGTCTAACAGGGTGTTTCAGTTTCTATCCGGCCAAGTTGCTGGGCAGTTTTGGCGAAGCAGGGGCAGTGGTTACCAATAATGATGAGATTGCCAGACTGATCAGGTTGTACAGAAATCATGGCAGGACTGAAGACAAAGACATAGCATTCTGGTCTTTCAATTGCAGAATACATAATCTGCAGGCCGCTTTATTGGGCATTAAACTCAGAACACTTCCTGATAGCCTTTTAAAGCGAAGGCATATCGCCGAAATATACCATGAGGGTCTGTCACAAATATCTGATTTGAAACTGCCAATCCCGCCCAAACAAGGAGACGCATACTGGGACGTTTATCAAAACTACGAAATTGAAGCCCGGTCACGCGATGAACTCATGAACCACCTCACAGTCAATGGCGTGGAGGTGATGCTTCCATGGGGCGGCAAGGGTGTTCACCAGTTTTCTAATCTTGAGCTATCTCATTATCATTTACCTAAAACAGAAGACTTAATGATTAAAGCCCTCTTGCTTCCAATGCATGACCAGCTTGAGGATGATCAAGCGCGATTCGTGTGCTCACTTGTCAGGGATTTTTACTACTAATAGCCAACAGATAACGCCCCCATCGAGAAATGGACCCTTGATCGAAATTAGTCGACGCTTGGTAATCATTTTAAGATTGCATAAGCTATATATGGGTCCCACTCCAGTCGGCGAAGTTCGATTTTACCTAGACCAAGGGTCTCCAAAAGGGCGAGAGTTTCACCCGGCCACATTGGATTATCCAATTCGTCAAAAACAAGAGCCGCGCCCAAGGGCATACGTGGGATAAAGCTCTCAAGCGCTATCCTGGTCGGTTCATACAGATCTATATCTATGAACAACATGCTAACCAGAATATGGGGATGTGTTTCCAGAAATTTAGGTATCGTCTCCTTAACGTCTCCTTTAATGATATGCGCTTTATCTATATGCCCCAGGAATCGATCACGATCGTATTCTTTGATTAAGGCTTCCAGCTCTTCATAGGAATCTGCTGCCAGGTCTCCACTGGAATGGCTTGCCAGAGGATTTTTGTCCTTACTGTTTACATTATGAAATCCCGAGAATGTATCAAAGCCGTATATCCTTCTTGTAAGGTTTTCAGGCTCGAGCATCGCGCTGAGTTTTGCCCAAGTCATTAAACCGAAGCCCTTAAAAACTCCACATTCCACAATTGAGCCTTTAACGGGCATGACTAATTTGAAGATCTCATACATTGCCAGAAATCGCTTCAGATGTTGACGGCGCACATACTTGGGGAAATTTTCCAGTTTGGACTCAACTGAATCCGGGTTATTGATGAAAATCTTTTCAATATTTTTTCCAACTTCTTCCTCCTCAGCAGTTCGAAATTTTTTCATGAATAAGACTCCTTTGACTCAAACTTCTAAAGGTTGATCCGATGGTATTATTCAAGTTTCATAGAGTATTGCCAAATATGAATGGCGTTGATTCCTTTGACTTGAAGATTTACAGTATGACCCACAAAGCCAAGCTCGGAATGTGAGGCTGAATATGTACATGATAGTTGGGCCCAAGTAAACAGCAATAACCTACAATGGTAATTAGCCGGGGAATTACGTTGTACGATTCGTTCACTTGATTCATGTTAAGTGTCTTTCATCACAAGTGTATCCTCAGGATAGCCCCATTGAAGACTACGGACTTCACTAATGTCACAGAATTGCCAGGCTCAAAAGCCTCACATGATCAGATTCTGCGCCTAAAGAATAGGTATGCTTTCGCGGCGAAATTTTGTCGAGACAAAGACGTTCTTGAATTGGCCTGCGGAGCGGGAATTGGTCTTGGGCTCCTAAATAAGGCGTGTCGTGTTCTTGTCGGGGGCGATATTGATCTGTCCATTCTTGGATACGCAAGGAACACTTATCCTGGCAATGAGATCCCCCTGTTGAATTTGGACGCTCGATTTCTGCCATTTGAAGATAATAGTTTTGATGCTGTTATTCTATTTGAGGCGATTTATTATTTGAATGAAGCCAAGCTATTCATTGCAGAATCCAAGAGGATATTGCGAGACAACGGTACGCTCATCATATGTAATCCCAATAAGGATTTACCTGATTTCAATCCAAGCCCCTACAGTCACAGGTATTTCAATGCAGCCGATTTTCACGACTTGCTGGCGTCCCAAGGATTCGGTGTTGAAGTATTTGGAGACGACCCGGTTGAAATAGATTCCCTTAAAGCCAAGATATTTAGGATTATAAAAAAGTTGGCGGTCTCTATGAACCTCATGCCCAAAACCATGAAGGGCAAGGAATTCTTCAAACGCCTGGTTTTTGGGCGGCTGACTGAGATGCCCTCCAGGATCGATGAAACAGAGATCAAGGAAAAACCATTGAATCAAATAACCAGCCAAGGCGCGGACGATACATACAAGGTTTTATTCTGCGTTGCAACAAAACAATAAACATAGTCAGGCGCTACACCAATCACCAATTAAATCTTGCGGCGGTCTGATCTGGGACCCTGAAAACCATCCGGAGCTTTAAATCAGCAGATCTATCTTTAGAAAATTCTGAGTAATCGTTATTCTCATGAGAGTAGACGCTCATATGCATTTGGGTTTGAGGAATTATTCACTTAAGAGAATCATTGAACATCTCGACAATAATGATTTTGACCGGTGCTGGTTACTAACCTGGGAGGATACTAAACCAGGTAAATGGCCTACAATAAATCTCACTGTGGAAGATGTATATGAAGCGTACTCAAGGTATCCCGACAGAATAACTCCGATGTACGCGCCTGATCCGAGACGGCCGGACGCGTCTGAAAGGCTCTGTCATTGGCGTGAGCAGGGCATAATGGGATGTGGAGAGCTAAAAGTCCCATTGAATTGGGCATCCGATGAGGTTAGAAGACTATTGTCAACCGTATCGGACTTTGGTATGCCTTTGACCTTTCACATGCAGGCGTCTGAATACTTTTTGGCGCCATTAAATATCCGGGATCGACTGATTGTAAAGTTTCTTAATAGTGACAGGCCGATCAACATAACTAAAAATGTCTTTGAGCTTCTAAAAAATAGAATTGCGTATTTGGAAAGATGGGAAAGGAAGAGAAGACTTTTGTTCCCTGGTTACATGCTCGATTTTGCCTCCCTTGAATCAGCCTTGATAGATTTTCCTAATGTCAATTTCATAGGACACGGTCCATTTTTTTGGCAGAACTTAGTCCCCCAAAAGGTGACGGACAAAAACAGATCCTTTGGCTTCGTTGAATCGACCCCCCTTCCGGCTTTGCGTTTACTTCAAGATTATTCAAATCTGTACGCGGACATTTCCGCATCCGCGATATGGGAGCTGCAAAAGAACCCGGTTTTTGCCCGAGATCTTATGGAGACCTTCAACAAAAAGATCATATTCGGATCTGACAATATGTTTGTGGGCGCTGTTGAATTCATAAAATCATTGGACCTTGATTCTTTACACCTGAAAAATATATATGGCCTTAACGCCTTGCGACTTACAGAGAAAAACTAACATGCAGGGACAAACTAAGGGGCAAGTTTTTAAACGCTTGAAATCAGGTTTGGCGAATATATTCTCTCCTATCAGTAGCGGCCCGGAAGTGGAAAAGTCCCGATTACAGTGGAATATAGTCTTCAATTATGGGGGAACTGTTTGGGTCACAGTAATCAATCTCGTTTTTGTGCCCATATACATTGAATTCATGGGTATGGCCGCATTCGGTCTTGTTGGATTTTCAAGGTCCTTGGAAGCTATACTCATATTTCTGGACTTTGGCCTCAGGACCACAGTGCATCGGCATTTGGCCAAATTATCGGCAACCAATGAAAGTCAAGATGAAATCATCGATTTCATACACACTCTGGAGATAATTTATTGGGCGGCCGCGTGCGTAATATTGTTGACCATAGTAAGCTTAAACCAATTATTGGCAAACAATTGGCTCACTTCAACCACATTGAGCGCTGAGACCGTTGGAGAAGCAATATGTTTGATGGGGCTGGTTCTGGCTATGAGATGGCCACAAGTATTGTACACCGGTGGCCTAATTGGGCTGGAAAGGCAAGTCCTATTGAATATTATTCTATGTTCCGGAGCGTTGTTCCGGGCAGTATTAATAATTCTGGGTCTTTGGTTAATAGCCCCGACCATACGGATTTTCTTTTTATGCTCCCTAATCGCCTCTGGAATTCAGACCTTGGCCTCTCGGCTCATACTGTGGCGCGCCTTACCCAGGGGATCCAGGAAACCTTCATTCAGGGCTAACCTTTTGATGAGCATCTGGAAGTTTTCAGCCGGCATGTTCGCAATTTCCATAACCACCACTATATTACTTCAAATGGACAAAATAGCTCTATCCAAAATCGCGCCCCTTGAAACACTAGGCGAATACACTTTGGCATGGACCATTTCATTTATGCTGTTAAGTTTAGCCGCGCCCATACAGCGGGCAATACTGCCACGATTCACGAAGCTCTTCACCACCGATGATTCAATGGGACTTATCAACACATACCATAAATCCTCCCAACTCCTTTCTGTACTTCTCTTGCCAACCTCGGCGTTAATGGTATTCTTTTCAGAGCGGTTGCTGTACATATGGACCGGAGATCATTCAATAGCGGCGAATGTATCGCCTCTCCTGTCTTTATTGGCAATAGGCGCAGCATTATTAAGCCTTTCCCGTATGCCTTACGCGCTTCAACTATCCTATGGGTGGACCGCTCTGGCGCTGGGATTAAATCTGTTTCTGATAATCCTCGGGTTACCGATCTTAATTTATATGATAAATGATTTTGGAGCTAAAGGCGCAACTTACGTTTGGATAGGAATGAATGCGATATATTTTGTTATTACAGTAACCATCATGCACAGTCGTATTTTAAAATCCGAAAAAGTCCCCTACCTACTGCATGATATATTAATCCCAACTCTGGCCGCTCTATCCGTGACCGCAGTTTTCCATGCTTTCGCGCCGGCCATGCTCGATCGTATTCTAAGTTTTTTGTATGTTTGCTTGGTGATGGTTATAAGCGTTATTATAACAGCATTCGCGTCAAGAAACATTCGTGGAATGATGGCCCAGTTTATCCCTGGCGGTTCATAC
>CAZFJT010000047.1:0-10977 GCA_964519135.1 uncultured Syntrophales bacterium
TTATCGCAGCGGTCAATGTTGTCTTTCCATGGTCTATGTGACCTATTGTTCCCACGTTCACATGAGGCTTGCTGCGCTCAAACTTGGCCTTGCCCATGAGTTCCTCCGCGTTCCTTTGCCTCGGCCACCACTTTTTCGGTTATGGATTGTGGCGCCTGCTCGTAGTGTGAAAATCTCATTGTAAAAAACGCTCCGCCTCTTGAGAGGCTTCGCAAATCCGTAACATATCCGAACATTCTCTCCAGGGGCGCTCTAACAGCGACCGTTTGGAGACCGGCTCTCGCGTCCATGCCCAGAATCTTGCCCCTTCTAGAGTTCAGGTCAGATATAACATCACCAAGGAATTCCTCAGGGGCCTGAACTTCCAGATCCATTATGGGTTCCAGCAATTCCACGCCTGCCTTTTGACTGGCCTGTTTAAAAGCCATGAAACCGGCTGTTTTAAAGGCCATTTCCGAGGAATCCACCTCATGGCTCTTCCCGTCCACTAGAGTAACCTTAACTCCAACCACCGGGTAGCCTGCCAGGGTTCCGGACTGCATTGCAGCCTTTACGCCCTCTTCAATGGGTTTGATGAATTCTTTGGGTATCGAGCCTCCGTGTGTGCTATCCACGAATTCCAGGCCTGTATTGGATCCTGTTGGAGTTACCTCCATTACAACCTGAGCGAATTGACCCTTGCCGCCTGTTTGCTTCACATGGCGGTAATCGACTTTTACAGCCTTGGATAAGGCTTCCCTATAGGCGACCTGGGGCGCTCCTATCTCAGCCTCGACTTTGAATTCTCTCTTGATCCTGTCAGCCACCACTTCCAGGTGAAGCTCACCCATGCCGGAGAGTATTGTCTCTCCTGTCTCTCTCATGGTTTTCACATTCAGTGAAGGATCTTCCTGAACAAGTCTGGTAATTGCCCTGGAGAGCCGCTCTGAATCATCTCTGGTCTTGGGGGCTATGGCCACTGATATAACGGGCTCTGGAAATTCCATTGACTCAAGGAGTATTGGCGAATCAGGGTCAGCCAATGTATCACCGGTCTTTGTGTTCTTTAATCCCAACCCGGCTACTATATCTCCTGCAAACGCCTCCTTGACTTCTTCCCTTTGATCCGCGTGCATCTTCAGGAGTCGACCCACTCGTTCCTTTTTTCCGGTGTTAACATTTAAGATCTGGTCTCCGGACTTGATCGAACCTGAATAAATTCTGAAAAACGTAAGGTTACCAGTGTATGGATCATTCATGACCTTAAAAGCCAAGGCGCAAAATGGGCCATCTATACTCCTGGTAAGGGTGTTGCCACTGTCGTCTATTCCTTCAACATCCGGCACATCGTAGGGCGAAGGCAGGAAACTCACCACTCCGTCCAGCAGCTTTTGAATTCCTTTATTTTTAAAGGCCGCGCCTAAAACCACTGGCGTTACCTTCAGGGCGCAAGTCCCCTTGCGAACCGCCTCTATGAGCCTTTCCGGAGGAATTTCCTCAACACCTTCCAAGTACATCTCCAGGAGATCATCATCCAGTTCGCATATACTTTCTATGAGTTCATGTCTCCTGGCTTGGGCCTCCTCGAGCAAATCCTCAGGTATGTCTTTGTCTTCAAATACCATCCCCATGGACTCATTATCAAAAACACGGCACTTCATGGTGAGAAGATCTATGATCCCTCTGAATTCAGCCTCATTACCAAAAGGCATTTGAAGAGGCAATGGATTTGCGCCGAGCCTTGTCTTCATCATCTCCAGAACTCTCAAATAATCTGAGCCGGATCTGTCCATTTTGTTTATAAATGCGATCCTGGGAATACCGTATCTGTCAGCCTGCTTCCACACTGTTTCCGATTGGGGTTCCACCCCGCCAACAGCGCAAAAAACTGCTATCGCTCCGTCCAAAACTCTCAGGCAACGCTCAACCTCAATTGTAAAGTCCACGTGACCTGGAGTATCGATAATATTTATTCTGTGATTGTTCCACGAACAGGCTGTAGCCGCGGATGTTATTGTTATGCCCCTTTCTTGCTCTTGGGCCATCCAATCCATCACAGCCGCGCCATCATGAACTTCGCCTATTTTGTGAGAGACACCTGTATAAAATAACACTCGTTCAGTGGTGGTTGTCTTTCCAGCGTCAACATGGGCCATAATCCCGATATTTCGGGTTTTTGACAGCGCATCTCCTTTCATGACTAATTATTCCAACCAGTGCGCCGCAAAATCGCATTGACCGGGAGCGCCCCAGTCACAACACAAAAAAATGATCCGCCCTTTATTTGTCCAATTACAAACTGCTTCATTGCAACCAAACACTACCACCTGTAATGAGCGAAAGCTTTGTTGGCCTCCGCCATCCTGTGGGTGTCCTCCTTTTTCTTCACAGAGCTGCCCCTGTTATTGGCCGCGTCGAGTAATTCCGCCGCGAGCTTCTCTTTCATGCTCTTTTCGCCTCGCCCCCTGGAATAATTAATAAGCCACCTTATTGCCAGGGCTTGGCTTCTCTCGGGCCTTACTTCAACCGGAACCTGGTAAGTGCTGCCGCCAACACGCCTTGAACGTACTTCCAGCATGGGCCGGACATTACTCATGGCCCTTTCAAATACCTTCAGGGGATCCTCTTTTGCGCGTTCAGCCATCAAGTCAAACGCGTCATACAAAATCGTTTCAGCTATTGATTTCTTTCCGTCCCACATAATGCCGCATACAAAGCGAGTCACAAGTTTGCTGTGGTACTTGGGATCCGGTAGTATCTCTCTTTTGGGTACCCTGCCTTTTTTTCTGGGCATTCAAACCATCTCCCTGAATAGTTTTCAGATCAAAAAAACCCTGTCAAAAGAACAAGCGCAGCCGCCTCGCCTAAAGTTTGGAGAGTTTCGGAAGGCTGCGACCGATCGCCTGAACTAGAGCAAGTCCCGAAGGGCCATCCTCCCGAGAACCCTCAACGACTAGGCGTGACGGCTCATCTGATGTCCTGGACTTAATCTATCTGGTCGCTTCAGATAACTCACGATTTGCTAAAGCGAATCGCATGAACCCTTGCGCTTAAATAAAAAAAGAGCCGAACCATGTTTATTTATTAACTGGGCGGCTACTATTTTGGTCTCTTGGCGCCGTACTTGGATCTTCCCTGCTTCCTGTCTGAGACCCCGTACGCGTCCTGAGTTCCGCGGACAATATGATAACGCACACCAGGAAGATCCTTAACCCTGCCGCCCCTAATAAGGACAACCGAGTGCTCCTGGAGATTGTGACCTATTCCGGGAATATAAGATGTAACTTCGTATCCATTGGTCAGGCGAACCCTGGCAACCTTTCTCAGCGCTGAGTTCGGCTTCTTGGGAGTGGTTGTGTAAACCCTCACACACACGCCTCTGCGCTGGGGACAGTTGGTCAGGGCAGGCGCTGATGTCTTTTTCCTCGGCCTACTCCGTCCTTTTCTGACCAATTGATTGATTGTGGGCATTCGCCGTAACCTCCAAAGTGTATCAAAGCATTATGACCAGAGTACAGTTCAGTTGTCAATACTTTTCTTTGACTATCCGAAACGGGTTAACGCTATTAATACTCTGTTATGATTAAAAATACAAGGGGGGCGCCCAGATTTAAAAAAAGGAGCCCCCCTGGTGTTTTAACACCAAAAAACTCAACTCATCACCACTCTACGCGCTCACCACAAGATCCCCTGATGAAGCTGTCCTTTTCACTTCCATCTCATCTTCCACAAAGTGGTCCAGCTTAATTTCCTGGTATCTTTCGAGTCCAGTGCCCGCTGGAATTAGACGCCCCATGATGACGTTTTCCTTGAGACCCTTTAGATAATCTATCTTACCTGATATCGAGGCCTCTGTGAGGACTTTGGTGGTTTCCTGGAAGCTGGCCGCGCTAATGAAGGAGTCTGTTGACAAAGAAGCCTTGGTTATGCCCAGGAGTAGAGGTTCACCCACAGCAGGCTGGCCTCCCATTTCCACAACGCGCATGTTCTCGGCCTCGAATTTCTGCCTGCCTATTTGCTCACCCACAAGAAAATCCGTGTCACCAACATCCTTTACGCGCACTCTCCTGAGCATCTGCCTCACTATTACTTCTATGTGCTTATCATTTATTTTGACGCCCTGGAGCCTATAAACCTCTTGGACTTCATCCACAAGGTATTTTGCCAGATCTTTTTCACCTTTGATTCCTAACAGATCGTGGGGGTTGGTGGACCCTTCCATCAAGGCCTCACCAGCCTGCACCCAGTCACCGGAGTGAACTGAGATGTGCTTTCCTTTAGGTATTAGATACTCTTTTGGATCCCCCACCTCAGGGGTGACTATGACTTTTCTTTTACCTTTTGTGTCTTTACCGAAACTCACCAGGCCTTCTATTTCCGAAATAACAGCGAATTCCTTGGGTTTCCTGGCTTCGAACAGTTCAGCGACCCTTGGCAGACCTCCTGTAATGTCTTTGGTCTTGGTCGTCTCCCTTGGTATCTTGGCGATAACTGTTCCAGCGTGCAGCTCATCCCCTTCCTTTACCATTATGTTTGCGCCCACAGGTAAAAGGTATCGAGCCTCTGAATCTCCGATCTTAATCGTTTTGCCTTTATCATCCTTGATCGAGACCCTTGGTCTGATCTCAGAGTCCTTGTCCTTGTATTCTACAATGACCTTTCTGGAAAGACCGGTGACTTCATCGAATTGCTCGCTCATGGTGAGGCCTTCGATCACGTCCCCAAATTTTACCTTTCCTGATACTTCAGTAATAATAGGAATTGTATATGGATCCCACTCAGCAATCAGAGTTTCCCTGTGGACCTGGTCGCCATCATTAACCCTTAACCTGGCCCCATAGATGACTTTATTCTTTTCACGCTCTCTTCCACGATCATCGGTGATTGCAACGGATCCGTTTCTGTTCATCACGATCAAATCTCCGTCCTTGTTAACAACGGTCTTGATGTCAATGAACTTTACGCGTCCCTCATTCCTTGAAAACAACTCAGAGGAGCCTGAACCCAGCCATTCCAGGAGCACATGTCCTTCGGAGTCAACCTTATCGCCTTCCTGCACCTTTACGTTCATGTACTCCATGACCGGATAGCGCTCATATAGCCTAAAGCGGAACTTTCCACCCTTGGATTCCAGGTTCTGAAAAATGCCCCCCCGTCTCTCAGCTTCCAACATCCTGGACTGACCGGAGATATTCTCAAATATGAAGGTATTTTGCGCGACCCTGTCTCCGTGGCGTACTATGAATCTGGCCCCTTCTGGTAGCGCGAACCTGTGTTTTTCCCCTTCGTCATCTATAATGGTGAACGCCTTTCTATCCAAGGATATGTCGATCTCACCGCCTATCCTCTCAGATTCGTGCATTTCATGATTAGGCCCTTCATAAAGACACGCATTCTCCCGCAATGTCTCGCCGTCCTTAACGTACCATTCATCCACTTCTGATTCGTTTACAGTGAAATCTTGAAACAGGACTATGGACTTGACCTTTTCCCCGTCCTTTTCAAACGTAACCTTGCCCCGTTTTCTTGCGGAGATTATGTTCCTCTTCAATGAAGCGGTTCCACCAATATGAAAGGTCCTCATGGTCAACTGGGTTCCTGGTTCACCGATTGACTGCGCGGCGATTATTCCAACAGCCTCGCCAAGATTCACCATACGTCCATGGGCAAGGTCCCTCCCATAGCACAGTGCGCAGATTCCCCTCTTGGCCTGACAGGTGATAACCGATCTGATCTTTATGCTTACAATGCCCGCGTCCTGTATGCTGTTAGCTATTTCCTCCGTAATTTCATCGTTTGCGCTAACAATGATCTCACCGGTGAATGGATGCTCCACATCTTCAAGAGCCACCCTACCCAATATTCTGTCCGCAACGTGTTCTATTATCTCTCCGCCTTCTTCAAGGGAGTTCATTTCAATGCCGTCAAGGGTTTCGCAATCCCTTTCTAGAACTATGGCATCCTGTGCCACGTCAACCAGCCGCCTGGTAAGATAACCTGAGTTGGCGGTCTTCAACGCTGTATCAGCAAGACCTTTTCTTGCGCCATGGGTAGAAATGAAGTACTGGAGCACTGATAGGCCTTCTCTAAAGTTCGCCTCAATCGGGGTCTCGATGATCTCGCCGGTCGGCTTGGCCATAAGGCCCCGCATTCCGGCCAACTGCCTGATTTGCTGGGTGCTGCCCCTGGCGCCTGAGTCAGCCATCATGTATATGGGATTAAAGCTCTCCAAGATCTTCTCTGATCCGTCCGCGCCTATGAGCTTGGTCTGTTTCAGACCGTTCATCATCCGCTCTGAAATATCGTCATTTGCTCTGGCCCAAATATCGATAACCTTATTGTATCGTTCTCCATCAGTTATGAGGCCTTCCTTGTACTGGTTCTGTATCTCGAGAACCTCCTCCCTTGCCCTGCCGATGATATCCGGCTTTGAAGGAGGGATCTCCATGTCATTCACTGATATTGAAAGACCGGCCTTTGTCGCGTAATGGTAGCCCATATCCTTGAGCCTGTCGGCAAGTATTACTGTTTTCTTGTCTCCACACCTTCTGTAAGCCTCGTCTATGAGATTGGCCAATTCCTTTTTCTTCATCACCCTGTTAATGAAGGTGAACGGGATCTCCTCAGGCACGATCTCCCTCATGACAACCCTGCCCACAGTTGTCTGGAACTTCTTGCCTGATTCGTGCAGGACTATCCTTTCGTGAAGATCCACCACACCTGAATCAAGGGCCATTGTCACTTCAGAAGCGGAACCGAACAGTTTTGGGGTCTTGCTCTCAACATCAGGATCAGATGATTCCCTGGTGAGATAGTAAAGCCCAAGGACGATATCCTGTGTGGGCACTATGATCGGCTTGCCGTGGGCGGGAGATAGTATGTTATTGGTGCTCATCATAAGAACCCTGGCTTCCACCTGGGCCTCCACTGATAATGGCACATGCACGGCCATCTGGTCCCCGTCGAAGTCGGCGTTAAAAGCTGTACAAACCAGTGGATGCAACTGGATCGCCTTACCTTCCACAAGCACAGGCTCAAAGGCCTGGATACCGAGTCTGTGGAGGGTGGGCGCCCTGTTTAGGAGAACTGGGTACTCTTTGACAACATTTTCCAGAATATCCCAAACTTCAGGGGTTTCTTTTTCAACAAGTTTCTTCGCGCTCTTTATGGTTGTTACATAACCGCGCTCTTCCAGCTTATTGTAGATAAAGGGCTTGAACAGCTCCAGGGCCATCCTTTTAGGTAAACCGCATTGGTGCAATCTTAGATCAGGGCCCACAACAATAACCGATCTACCTGAATAATCTACGCGCTTGCCCAGGAGGTTCTGCCTGAATCTGCCTTGTTTGCCTTTGAGCATATCGGACAGTGACTTTAAAGGTCTCTTGTTCGGGCCTGTTATCACCCTGCCCCTGCGACCGTTATCAAAGAGAACATCCACTGCCTCTTGGAGCATTCTTTTTTCATTTCTCAGTATTATGTCCGGCGCGTTTAATTCCTGAAGCCTCTTGAGCCTGTTGTTCCTGTTAATTACCCTTCTGTAAAGATCATTTAGATCAGACGTAGCGAATCTTCCGCCATCCAAAGGAACCAATGGTCTTAGATCAGGAGGTATAACCGGAATAGTTGTAAGAATCATCCAAGCGGGGTTCTGCCACTGGATAAATTTAGCCAAGGCCTCTGCCTCTACGATTCTGGATCTTGTGAGCTTATCTATAATGTCATTGATATCTATAAAGGCCAGTTGCTTTCGAACTTCCCAACTCTCGGATTCCTCCCATTTGACCTGGATGTCCTTTGTCAGAATTTGTAGTTCTTGGAGAAATTGACCTGTTTCAGAATCCGGGTCCACATCTTCCATTATCTCCTGTAGCTGGGTTAAAAGACTCTCTGGATCCACTCCCTTTAATGACTCAAGAACTCTTAGCCTTTTGGCCAATTTTTTTCTCTTGGCTTCAGATGTGGATTCCTTCATATCTTCCCTGAGCTTTGAACTCTCATTGACCAGGTCCAGGCGCTCCAGCATCTCCCTGACCGCTTCTCCGCCCATTCTGGCTTCAAACGCGCCCGCGCCGTACTGTTCTATGGCTTGATGATACTTTTCTTCTGTGAGAAGACCGCCCATTTCCAGGTCTGTGTCGCCATTGTCCACAACTATGTACGACTCAAAGTACAGGACCCTCTCCACCTCTTTGAGTGTAAGGTCAAGTAGAGTCCCTATCCTTGACGGAAGGCTTTTGAGGAACCAAATATGAGCCACAGGAGTGGCCAGTTCAATGTGACCCATCCTTTCTCTGCGAACTTTCGACTGGATTACTTCAACGCCGCATTTTTCACAAACTGTTCCCCTGTGCTTCATCCTTTTATATTTACCGCAGTTGCATTCATAGTCTTTCACAGGCCCAAATATCTTGGCGCAGAAAAGTCCGTCCCTTTCAGGTTTGAAGGTTCTGTAATTAATGGTCTCAGGCTTTTTAACTTCACCGTGGGACCATGATCTGATCTTTTCCGGGGCTGCCAACGAGATTTTTACCGCGCTGAAGTGAACCGGATCTTTTGGTTTTTCAAAAAAGCTATAATATACGTCTTCCAAATTTCCCTCCTGTTTTCCGCCTATCTCCGGCGGCAATAAACGGCCGGGCGGCGAGGGATACGCCAATCCTAATAATTCACAGGAAAGGCGTGATGAATATTTATAAGCCGCGACCTCATTTAGCCGCTGCTGTGGATTGTCCCTCAATTAGTTCCACATCAAGGCCAAGGGACTTTATCTCTTTGACCAGGACATTGAAAGATTCGGGCAGGCCAGGTTCCAAAACATTCGTGCCCTTGACTATACTTTCGTACATCCTCGTCCTGCCTGAAACGTCATCTGATTTAACAGTAAGGAATTCTTGCAGTGAATAGGCCGCGCCATAGGATTCCATTGCCCAGACCTCCATTTCTCCAAGTCGCTGGCCGCCGAACTGGGCCTTTCCACCCAGGGGCTGCTGTGTGACCAAAGAGTATGGTCCGATGGCCCTTGCATGGATCTTGTCATCAACCAGGTGATGGAGCTTCATCATATAGATAACTCCTACGGTGACCTTTGTATCAAAGGGCTCTCCTGTTCTGCCATCGTACAAGGTGGTCTGACCTGTGGCCGGCAAGTCGGCCTTTTCAAGCAATGACTTGATCTCAGACTCCCTGGCCCCGTCAAAGACCGGGGTGGCTATGGCAATGCCATTTGTCAACGATCCTGAAAACTTGCGTAACTTTTCATCATCCATGGAATCTATGATCTCATCAACGACCTTTTGGCGTTCCTCTTCATATCCCTCGAATATTTCTTTTAATTTGGCTCTAAGCGCATCAGGGGAATAGTTCTCCTTCATAAACTTGTCCACCACGGAGCCGAGGCCTTTTGCAGCCCAACCCAAGTGCGTCTCCAAGACCTGGCCAACATTCATTCTCGAGGGAACGCCCAATGGATTCAGCACTATCTCACAGGGAGTTCCATCGTCAAAATACGGCATGTCCTCTTCAGGCAATATTCTTGAAAGCACACCCTTATTACCGTGCCTTCCGGCCATCTTGTCACCAACGGATAGTTTGCGTTTTATGGCCACGTACACCTTCACGAGCTTAATGACTCCAGGAGGCAGTTCATCACCCTTTTTTAGTCTGCTAATTCGCTCATCATAGTGCATCTTCCAAAAGTGCTTCTGATCGTTTAGCCTTTCTATTATGCGAACAATTTCATCCTCTGTCTCTGTGGCGCCTTTAAGGGAAATATCTTTAAGGGCTTCCAGAGGAATTGTGTCCACAAACTCGTCTGTAATGCTATCACCCTTCTTCAAGTACCCTTTGCCAGTCTCAGGGTGCGTTAGATTTGCCGCGCTGACCTTTCCTCTCAACAGAACTCTGATCCTCTCCCTGGCGCCTTCTTCCACAATGCGCATTTCATCATCTTTATCCTTGGTCAGCTTTGCTATCTCTTCATTCTCTATGGAAATTGTCCTGGAATCCTTGTCAGTTCCCTTTCTGGAGAAAATTCTGGCCCCAATGATAGTGCCTTCAACTCCTGGAGGAACCCGCAAGGAGGAATCCCTCACATCACCGGCCTTTTCTCCAAAGATGGCCCTGAGAAGCTTTTCCTCGGGACTAAGCTGATTCTCACCCTTTGGGGTGATCTTTCCTACCAGTATATCTCCGGGCTTCACCTCCGCGCCGATTCTTATTACACCTGACTCATCGAGATTCCGGAGAGCCTCTTCACCAACATTGGGTATATCTCTGGTTATCTCTTCCTTGCCCAGTTTGGTGTCCCGGGCCATTACTTCAAATTCCTCTATATGAATCGATGTGAATATGTCATCCCTGACTATCTTTTCACTCACGAGAATGGAATCCTCGTAGTTGTATCCTCCCCAAGCCATAAAGGCCACAACCACATTCCTGCCAAGGGCCAGCTCACCTTTATCCGTCGCGGGGCCATCAGCGAGCACCTGGCCTTTTTGAACACGATCGCCCCTTTTGACTATAGGCTTTTGGTTCATGCAGGTATTCTGGTTGGAGCGTTGGTACTTGGTCAGGTTGTATATATCCACTCCAGGGTCCAGGTCCCCTTCATTGAAATCAGTGGCCTTGACCACAATCCTTGTGGCGTCAACTGAGTCGACCACTCCGGCCCTTTTTGCAACAACCGTAACACCTGAATCTATTGCCACGACCTTTTCCATGCCTGTGCCGACCACAGGGGAATCCGTGGTAAGTAGGGGCACGGCTTGGCGCTGCATGTTGGAGCCCATAAGGGCGCGGTTCGCGTCGTCATTTTCCAGGAACGGAATCAAAGACGCGGCCACTGATACGAGCTGATTTGGTGAAACATCCATCAAGTCCGGTTCAGAAGCCGGCACCATAGAGTATTCACCCTCTTTGTGTCGAACTGAAACCAGATCATTGGCAAGCTTACCTTCCTTTATTGGGGCATTGGCCTGTACAATTACGTGACCCTGT
>CAZFJT010000048.1:0-10816 GCA_964519135.1 uncultured Syntrophales bacterium
ATAATGAAGTATGTGGACACCACCGGTGGTGGCTGCGCGATAAGGCACGCAAGAAATAACTGCGTTACAGCCTCCATAGATCGCCTGGACTTCCATTACCCGGTTTATGTTGGGAATCTCCTGATACTAAAGGCCTCAGTGAATATGGCCGGTAAAACCTCGATGGAGGTAGGTGTCAGAGTGGAAGCGGAAAATCTTCTCACAGGGGAGATCCGTCACACAGCGTCCGCGTATCTCACTTTTGTGGCTTTGGACGAGCATGGTAGGCCCACAAGTATTCCGCCCTTGATTTGTGAGTCCGATGATGAAAAGCGCAGGAGTTGCGAGGCGGCATTAAGGCGAGAACTGAGATTGAGTCAAAAGGAGAGAGAATCCCAGTGTAAATTGTAAGATGAAACATGGGGTCAGGACATGAAATCTTTCAAAAAACCTGATCCTCGGCTTATTCAAAGCGCATTGCCGATACTGAATCCAATCTACTGGCCCTAATTGACGGGTATATGCCTGACGCAATCCCAAGGAATATGGTGAAAGACAATCCCATCACTATACTGTTGGCCAAAACGGACAACTCTATCTCCACCTGGAGCAATTCCCTTAAAACGTAAGATATCGCCACCCCTGCCGAAACACCAAGAAATCCTGCAAAGCCGCTTATCATCATGGATTCTGTGAGAAACTGCAGCAAGATGTGTTGGCCTCTCGCGCCAAGGGCCTTTCTCAATCCTATTTCCTGAGTTCGATCCTGGACAGCGGACAGCATTACATTGGTGATCCCTATGCCGCCCAGGAGCAGGGTCGCAGCCAAGGCCGCGTATATGAATAATTTGACCATGCCCACAGTGGATCTCACCTTCTGAACCCTTTTGGGATAGTGAGTGACCCTGATTCCTTCCTCATATCCTTTATGGGTTGATCTGAGTAGATTCAACACCATTTCCCTAACAGGGCTCACATCATTCCAATTCCCGACCCTTATGAATATTTTTTCGATCTTCTGGAGTCCGGGGACAATACTTTCAGCGGTTGTGATGGGTATGTAAACCCTTCGCCTGATGTTGGAATGCTGAATACCGCCCAGTGAGCCGATTATTTCAAATTCGAGATTGGCCACATTCACCCTCTTACCAACAGGGTCAGACCGGTTATATAGATATTTAACCACATCCTTTCCAACCACCGCCACTTTCCTGCGGCCCACAACATCCGAAGGACCTATGAGTCGGCCACTCTTGGCCACCGGGCTTTGGGTCCGCCAATACTGATGGTCTACTCCGGCAAGGCCCGCAACCCAAGTCAAATTCTCAGCCTGGACCTCCACGGACCAGATTGAGACAATCGGCGCCACAGCCATTACCTGAGGTATTTTCCTCAACATATAAATGTCGTCCCAAGTATAGTAACCTGGATGATAATTATCAGAATTGTTCCATTCAGCCGTGATCACAGTGGCTTCACCCAATAATTCCAGATGGTCTCCCATCTTGCGCTCAACAGAATCCCCAAGGGTTTGTATAATGATAAAACCCGCGGTTCCAAAGGCTATGCCGGTCATAACAGCTTTGTAGCGGCGCCTGTTGCGCAGGACCAGCCTCCAGCACATTGTTATCAGATCATTAGTGGTCAAGCCTTGAGACTCCGAATTATTTCATATAGCAGTTCTCAGAATTAAACGCGAAATGGCTCATAAAAAATTTTCCTTAATGAACAGCTTCTGGCGCCTACCCTGCGCTTCGCGCTAGGTTACGGCAGCCAAGAGCGCACATTGCGCAATCCTCAGGAGGGGAGTCCAACTCCCCTCCTGGACCTCCCCATCGAGCTTCCGACCCTGGGAGGTGGGAATGAAATTACATTTCATTCCGTGTTTTATTTCGATAATCACTATGAACTCAGTGATAAAATCCACAGCGGCCCTGCAAAGGGCTTTCCCTTGTCGCATTTACAACCAACCATTACAAAACCGTCCCAATGATTTTGTACACAGTAAGGTAAAATTTATCAAGTGGCTGACTCAGAGTTCTTTACCTGCCCAGGGTTATGATATTATAGAATAATTGCATCTTGTGCTTCCGTTGATCTAATCCGGGCCTGCAAAATCCTCTTTCTTCCTTAGTTTACCCAAGAATCTATTTCCCAGTCTCCATAGGATCAAACAGTAAACCCCCAGTGTGATTGCTGTGGCTAAATGTATGGATATCAAAGGCCTAATTATTAAAAATAGACACAGACTCGCTCCAGCCAGGATCAATGGAAAGAGGAAGTCCTTTAGGTCAAACAATCTTAGCCTCACCTGACAATAGGCGCTTGTTTGGAGCATCATGACGAATTTAGTGCATATTAGAACCAAGCAGGCGCCCAAGAGACCGTACGCGGGAATAAGTGTTGCATTGAGCAAGAGATTTATTAAAAAACCTATTATTGAGAATAACAGCAAAATCTTTACACCTCCAACCACCATCATCACAAAGCAGAATAGATTGTTCTCGAACGCGAATAATATGCAGGGAACCAGTGTTTGCTGAATCCATATGGAGTCCTTATATTCAGATGGATATAAAAGGCCTATGATCAATGGGCTCTCAGCGTAAAGCGTGAACATAAGTGGAAATGAGATCGCAAGCAACCACAAAGCGGTTCTTCTTACAAGAGGGACCACTTCTTCCCTTTTCTTCCACCACAGCACAGATAGAAGCGGAAAGATGACCCAACTGAGCAGTTGCTCTGAGGCCATTATGGAAAATCCGTCAACAGTGAGATTTCCCGCGCAATAATAGGCTACTCCTTTGACTCCCACTTCCCTTTCCATGAAAAAAATGTTCGTTTTGTTCAAGGTTACACCCAGTATTTGAATAAAGGCAAATACACTGGCATATTTGAACAGCTCCATCACAGGTCCGAGCGCGGGCCTTTCAAATAGCTTGCCTGGGTGGACATTCAAGAATAATTTCAATGAAAATATCAGTCTTATTACTGTTGACAGGATTCTGTAGAGACTCATAATTATGGGATTCAGGCCTATTGCTATTACAAAGAAACCATATCCATAAGACACCAATGACGCTGTGGCCTTTATCCTGGCTTCCGTTCCCTGCTGTCCCTGAACCCTCATGCTGGCAAAGTAGCTCTCCACTATCTGTTCCAATGAATACCCAAGACACATAAAGAAGATTATAAGGCTCATTCGAACCGAAAAACCCTGTATCACCGAAAGCATTGTCAAGCCGAGCATAGTGACTACGGTTAAGACTATCTTGATGATATTGGCCTGGTTCATTATTCCTGGAACATGTTCCTCTTCCGCTTCACCAAGGTATGTGACCAGGGGAAAATAAAGACCGTATTGGGTGATCTTCATTACTATGGACGCGGCCGCGAAAGCGTACTGGACCTCTCCGAACATGAATTCATCCATCCACGCCAGATAAATGAAGAACAGGGATTGAAGACCGCCCTCTATGGTTTGGGCCGTAAAGAGTTTGGCGAATCTACTTATGATACTGGACGAAGTTACTGTAGGGGCGTCTGAAACTACTTTGGTCATAATACTCATCCGCTTTCACAGGAAGGCGATAAAGACCCCCTAAAAGGATCCGCCCTCCCGAACCAATGCAATTTAATTGTCTTAATTTCAGGACAAGGTCCGGTTGGTTGAGCAAAATCTTTTTGCAGTCACCATAGGTCTCCATTCCAGGACCCTTCCGTTTGCGTCAAAAGTCAGATACAATACCACCACACGCGGAATAAACAAGAGCAGCCTGGAAAATTACCGAAACCCATGGCTCAAAAGGCTTAAAAACTTTGGTTAGAAGGGGTTTTCACCGAGTGGAAAGAACAACGCGGGGCGACTAAGATGGAAGGTTTTGTGAGTTCTTACATAAAACTATTGGCAGGAATAAGAGACCCGGCTTTTCTCATAGACTCTTCCGGAAGGGTCGTATACTGGAATGAGTCGGCAAATAGAGCCACAGGACTGGAATCCGGCGATGTGGAAGGAACTCAATGGCGCCAAACGGTCCTCGCGTGCAAGGGCGCGCCTGATGGCTCGGAAGACCCTGTTTCTGAGTGCCCAATTCTCACATGTGGCGACAAGACTGAAATCCAAGGCGCGACATGCAGAATAAGAACAAGTGACGGTTCACTTGCTGATGTAGGCATACGGCTCGTTCCCTTGGCCGGGCTCAGGGAAGAATACCTCCATGCGGTCATACTTTTTCAAATTCATGATAAGTGTTCCAAGAGGGATGTTTATTTTGAAGATCCTGACTCAGTGGCGCTTTTGGATCCTATAACCAGGGTTGGAAGTAAAAGGTATCTGGAGCTGATACTTCAGGGTAAATTCGATGAATTGCGTCGACACGGGGCAAGCCTTGCCATTGTATGGGTTTATATTAAAAAACATGACGCCATAAGCCAAAGCATGGCAAATGAAGAACTTGATACGCTTCTTGGAGAAATCGCCACTGGAATTGCAAAGTCCGTGCGGGCCTCAGATGTTGTGGGCAGATGGTCCAAGGAAAGGTTAATGGTAATAATCTCAAACGCTACCGAGGATAGCCTGGGGATAATTTCCGATCGTTTCAAAGCGATCCTCGACAACACACTAAACCGTGATCATTGGCGTAATCTTGGGGCTGATATCCATATAAGTCTGACCATGGCCAACCGGGATGACACGATTAAGTCCATTCTGGACAGGTCTTTAATGTCATCCTAGTGTTTCCGTTTTTACTCGCGGTTTTTATGAAAAGCCCTATAATTAATTTCCGCCACGCTATTTTATCGCTTCCACCAGGTGATCCATATATGTCTCTGTGCGTTTCAAGGTTTTAATTTCAGAGAAACCTGCGGTCTTTAAATCATCCTCTACTTCAGTCTCTGTGTAACAATTTCCGTTTTCCGTAGCCGCGAGCATATTCACTGCAAACAGCGCGCCGGCGGCGGGAGATGTGCGTGATTCGTCCATTATAAAGTCGCGGATAATGAGAGACCCTCCAGGAAGCATTGAGTCATAAGCTTTTTTGTACAATTGCGTGTTCATCTCTCGACTGTTTATGTGGATAATCGCAGAGAAAAGAACGAGATCAAAGCCATTGGGGAAGGGGTCATCCCTGTAATCACCAGGGGCAAGGTCGGTCCGATCGGAAACCCCTGCTTCCTGAAATCTCCTCTCCGCTATTTGAGTGACTTTGGGAAGATCAAACAAGGTGGCTTTAAGTTCCGGATTCTTGTGTAAAAAAGCGATTCTGTAAATACCGGAGCCTCCTCCAACATCGAGCATTTTCTTGAAGCGCCCTGCGTCCACTTCTTCCGCGACTTTGTGGGCCATTTTTGAACCGGCTATATGCATGGCCGCAATAAAGGCTTCCATATCTTCATCTGATCGTTCCTGAAAATCAATGGACGCGCATTGACGACCTGACTCGGTTATTTCAGTCAAACATGACCAGCTCTTCCACATTCTCCCCCTGTGTAGAACCATTGGCAGCATAGAGGTTTCAGAATCCGCGCTCAGGGCTTTGGCAACCCCTGGTTCAACACTGTAAACGCCGCTGGAATCCTTTACTACCAATTCCATGGACGTAAGAGCGTCCAGGATTATTGTGAGACCCCTCAAATCGAAATCATTATCATTGCTCAATTGATTTGCCGTACTCGGCTTCCTGGATAGCTTGGTAAATAAATCCAGTTCAGCCCCTGTGATTAAAACTCTCGGTCTCATGAAACCTGAGGCGAGTTCGGATATTTTCTCATTTGTCCAATTTGAGTCCATAGTTCACCAATCCCAAAAATATTTTTCAACGCGCGTTCCATTGGGTGGAACAGTAAACAACAGCTCACAACACTATTCTCTCAATATATTTCTTCCCAATGTGTCGTCAAATATCGTCTCGCGCTATGGGCTTAAATCCTCAGTAATTTGGGGGCGCGGCGTTGAGCCTGTTGGCGGGAGATCCGATTCGCTGTGTTTAAATTCGCAAGCTCAGCAAATTATAGTAATGGAGCGACTTTGTGAAAGCTTACACAAAAAACAATTTCTTTTTGGATCTATATGTGTTTATCATAGAGTATCGGAATCTATCTCAACAAACCTCGGGGAGAGGGAACTTGAAACGTTACGCTATATTGGCGGTCGCCTTTGTGTGGTTTGCCGTTAATTCCGTCAGCCCCTGCCAGGCTCAGATATTCGGCCGCAACCTGGCTGTGGACGCTGATATGGGCTTTGGGTACCTGTTCGGATCTCAGGCGGTCTGGGCTAATGTGAACCCTCACCCTTGGAATATGAAGCATGATTACAAGGTCCAATACTCCCCCTCCCAGCCGATGTTCAATGGGAATATTGAGATCACGCCGGTCCCTTTTATATCTTGCAGGCTCGGCGGCTCTTTGAGTCTTTCTCGCGCGACGACTGTCCAAAGTAGGAATCTAGGTCCTTTGATCATCAACCCCCTGAACCCTACCACAGCTACCAAGCCCTGGGACGTGACAACAGATATCAAAACCTGGGAAACAGCGGGCCTCTTGAACCTATGGCGCGGAATCGGGTATCGTTTCAGCCTGGTTGGAGGCTACAGGGAACAATTCTGGGATTATTCAGGTGATATCATTAACTCTCCTGGTGTTCCTGGTAGTATGAATGATGAAATAAACAACTATGTTCCATTTTTGGGGCTTCAAACAGCGATGTTCTTCCCATTGTGGAAGGCTAGATTCGAGATCATAGGTTCGCGGTTCATGATGCAAAAAGTCAACAATAACGCGTGGCTCGGCCCCAATTTTGTGGATTATCGCGCTGAGTTGGACGACGGAGGTCTCATTGAAATAGACTTCGAAGGCAGCGCAATCCTTTACTCCAGTCTGAGAATCGGCCTTTACTGCCATTACAGCTATATGGAATTGGAAGGCAGGGCTCTGGTCAACAGCAGTGGTTTGTTAGGCGGGCTGGACCCAAGGATTGAATTCAACAGCGCACAGAATACCGCTGAAATGGGTCTGAAACTCAACCTGAATTTCTAAATCTTTAGCGGTTCTCATAATTAATCGCGTAATGACTAAAAGAATATCTTCATAGTTTACAGTCGCTTGAACACGCCTAGCGCTAGGCCTTGAAAGACCCTACCCACTTCAAACCACACCATAATAGGTTTAACGGTATTAACTCTTTGAAAACGAGTTCCTATGAAAGTCTCCGAAAGAGAACCCGGAAATCCCGTTGTATGTATGGGTGAAAGCCGTAACCGAGCGCGAAGCGCAAGGTAGGCGCCAGAAGCTATTAATTATGGACATATTTTTATGAGCCATTTCGCGTTTAATTTTGAGAACAGGTATATAATCTTCATCTATTCCCATATAACCTAAAAACCTGCGTAAGAATAACCCTCTTCAAGATTTGTCACAAGCCTGCAGCATCCATGATGGTTCAAGGCTAGTGAGTCAGGAATTCTCACAGATCCTGAGAATTTAACACGGTGAATTATGGAGGATATCATGAGAACCGCGCTTCAGGGCACGGCTAATGAAAAGCCTATTAATCTCATTATTGATAAGACTAGTCTAGGTCAGGGTCACTGTTTACAAGCCTTGTGATCTCCATGACAGCTTGTTCGGAGTCAGGGCCCGCGGCCGACAAAGTGATCTCCGATCCAGGGGTGGCCGCCAATAATAGGAGGCTCAGCACACTTCTGGCGTCAGCCTCCTGGTCATCTTTTTTTACAGTGACACGGCATGCAAAACGATCCATTGCCTTTGCTACGCTGGTTGCAACTCTCGCGTGTAACCCAAACCTATTGTTAACTCGGACTTTCTTTCTAAGGTTAGCCCCGGCCGCCTTTATAGCCATGCCTCCCTCCGAATCTTCAATGTAAAAGCATTGCAATGTGGATCAAAATATTCGCGGATTCATTGTTTATGAGTTCGCAGCCAATTAGACCACCCAATGAAACGATTGTTTCAATAAAATGGCGATTGATGGAAAGCTTGTATCATCCGGCGATTATCCCCGTGAAACAGCCGAATTTACGGACATTGGCGATGACGCGCCGCGCTTTGGGCATGGATCGAAGCCTGAATGCAGAAGAGGGTCTTACTGCTTCGTCCTTTTATAGATATGTCCACCTCTCGTCGCGCCCACCGACTTTGTGACACACGTAATAGTACAATAGCGCAAATAGGTCTAAGTGTCAATTGTGAGTGCAGGTTTATGGTCAAAACGTCAGTCCTGGCTGGTAGCAAAATATAGTATAAAAGGCTTGCAACATGCCACATTAGATAATATCATGCCACCAAAATAGCAATAAAGGAGTTGTAAATGCTTAAAAAAATCCCGTTTATTATCTTAGCAGCCACAATAGCGATCACATTTTTATCAGGCGCGTCCATTGCCCACTTTGCCATGATAATTCCCAGTACAGATAACATAGCAAGCCCTGACCAAAAGGAATTAAACCTCATGATCCAATTCACCCACCCTTTTGAGGGCGGACCTGTGATGCAAATGGACAAGCCGGACAAGTTCGGTGTGGTCATGGGCGGGGACCGGACCGATCTACTGAAGGATTTAAAAGAGAAAAAGGTGGACGGAAAGAGCGTTTGGGAAGCAAAGTACAATGTAAAGAAGCCCGGTGATTACGCGTTTTATCTGGTTCCCAAGCCATATTGGGAGCCTGCTGAGGACAAGTTCATCATCCACGTGACAAAGGTAATTGTCGACGCGTTCGGCGCGGAAGAAGGTTGGGATGAGAGCATAGCGGACGCGGCTGGCCTGCCTGTTGAGATAATACCTTTGACCCGCCCATATAGCCTGTATGCGGGCAATGTTTTCACCGGCCAGGTGTTTAAGGATGGCAAGGCTGTCCCAAACGCGGAAGTGGAAGTGGAATGGTGGGGCAAAGGAGAGACCAAGGCTGCTACAGATAGCCACGTGACCCAGGTGGTTAAGGCGGACGACAATGGTATATTCAGTTTTGCCATGCCAAAGGCTGGCTGGTGGGGCTTTGCAGCTCTAATGGAAGCTGATGAAAAGATGAAAAAGGACGGAGAAGAAAAGACTGTGGAGCTTGGCGCGGTCATATGGGTCAACGCATATCCCATGGAATAGGGGTTGAAATACTGAATTATTTGGGGTCGCGCCCTGGACTATATAGCGCGGCCCTGTAATCCTTCCCCAACAACTTGATCTTTTCAACAGCTTTGACTGTATTCCGCATTCAGTGATAAACTTATGAAATGTACCTAAAAGGACTCTGCTAACATTGGATCCCCAGCCAACCACACAACTCGGCTCACCTATAATAGAACTCAAAGGCGTTTCATTGTCTTATAATTCCCACAGGGCCCTTGATGGCGTGAGCTTTTCCCTTGAGCCGGGAGATAGGGTAGGGTTATCAGGCCCCAATGGATCGGGTAAGACCACATTGTGCCATGTGATAATGGGATTACTGAAGCCTGATGGTGGAGAGGTGAGGATTCTTGGCAAGGAGCGTCGCACAGAGCAGGAGTTTGCAGAGATAAGAACTCGCATAGGCTTTTTGTTCCAGGACTCTGATGATCAGCTATTCTGCCCGACCGTGCTGGAGGATGTGGCCTTTGGGCCTTTGAATCAGGGTAAGACCCCGGATGAGGCCAAGGAGATAGTTCACGACACCCTCGCTTCCCTTGGTATGATTGGATTTGAGGATCGCCTGACCTACCAGCTTTCAGGTGGTGAGAAGAGGCTGGTGGCCTTGGCCACAATACTCGCGATGTCCCCGGACGCTCTCATATTGGACGAGCCCACAACAGGGGTGGATGAGGCCACAGTGGACAGGCTGGTGGAGATATTGAATACATCGGACAAGGCGTACATGGTGATCTCCCATGACAGGGCGTTCTTGCCTAGGGTTACCGACAGGGCAATATATATGAGGGATGGTAGGCTGATAGGCGGTTGAAATTGTTTACTATGATATTGGGATTACCGCGCCAGCCGCAACGCCGGCCCTATACGTCCCATTCTGTTATTAATTTATCAAGGTACCTGGATGGGTCCTTTTTAATCGGCTTGCGTTCATGGATTTTCGAGATTGACAGCGTCAGTTCCTCAATGTTTTTGTCCTTATCAAAATTGTAAGCCTTTTCTTCTTCAATAAAATCAAACCAATCTTCAAGGTCCCAAATTCTTAACTTTCTCCTAGCTGATTTTAAGCATTCCATATCTGTGTCAAATAATTTAGTCCTAGGCTTTGATCGAAAAATCAAAATCACATCCAGTAAGCCGCCAAGCATCAGGTCTTGGAATCTGTATGATTTCAGAATCCATGAATAAAAAACATAGAACTCTTCGTCCTTTACCTTTGTGAAATCCAAAATAATTGCAAATTTCTTGGAAGATTTTTGCTGACCAGAAGAAGAATTACCATGAGCATCCAATAATTCAATTTTATCTGTGAACGGGTTACCTTTGGCGGATAATTGAATTTCATGAACCATGTACGCAGGATCAGGAAAAGAAAAATTGCCGTATCTTAAGGCCGCGAGTATTGCTTGCCTCAAAGAGAGCTTAGGAATCTTGGGCCTTTCCCAATCCTGTATTTCATCGCAAATCTTCAGAAGCACCGCCAAAGGTTCCTTGCCTATGGACACAGGAGAACCAAAGTAGTCATGGGCCGCGGAAGCAAAAATGGCCGGCTTGTACTGATCTATTAATTTTTTATCTCCACCATACTCTAGGGACTCATCCCTTAAGGTATCCATTATGTGGGCTGCGCTAACCAGTCCATGATTAATCTTGTCCTTACTGGAATCAGGTAAGACGATACTATACTCTTCAAACTGTTTATAG
>CAZFJT010000049.1:0-1332 GCA_964519135.1 uncultured Syntrophales bacterium
GCCTACCTTGCGCTTCGCGCCCGGTTACGGCTTTCAAGAGCGCACATTGCGCAATCCTCAGGAGGGGAGACCATCTCCCCTCCTGGACCTCCCCATCGAGCGTCCGACCACTGAGGGCCGGAATGAAATTTCATTTCATTCCGTGTTTTATTTCGAGAATTACTATAATATCCAATTAGGTTTGGTTCCTGCAAAAGCTTCTATTGTCTCTTCCAGCCACCCTGACAAGTTTCGCTCCATGTAGAATTTAGGGAAAAGAAGGTTGTCCTCTGGATCTATCAACCCTTTATCCCTGGCTATGCGAGCCAACTCAGTATCCGGGTATATTCGAACTCCCTTAGTAATTTTTACTGAGTCCAAATTGATCTTATCCGCGAATTCCAGGCTTCTGACCACAGACTCCTTTGTTTCTCCCGGCCCTCCCAGCATTAAAAACCCCATTCGCTTGATCCCGTGGGCCCTCAGTATTTCTGAAGTCTTGATAACAGCGTCTGTATTGAAGCGCTTATTAAAGGCGTTGAGTATTCTGTTGTCTCCACTTTCAAAGCCAAGGCTCACTTCAGAGCAGCCCGCTTCAGCCATCAATCTTGCAAGTTCATTGTCGAATTGGGCTGGATAAATAATGCAGCGCCAATTGATATTGAGGCCTTCTTCTATTATCTTGGAACAGAGCCTCTTTGCATAGAATGGCGGCATATTGAATGTATTGTCAACAAAGAAGAAATTCCTGAATCCAGCGTCCACCCAATTCCCCAACCACTCCATTACCATGTCCGCGCTTCTGCGTCTATGTGAGCATCCTTCTATAATTGGAGTGGAACAATAGGAGCATTTCATTGGACAGCCCCTTCTGGTTTGTATTGGAGCAAAGAATTCTTCTGAAGGCGCCAATTTTGGGGAAATATCATCAGGACTCGGCAAGGGCCATTGATCCAGGTCCATTACAAGAGACCTCTCCTTCACAAGGCCGACACCTTTCAAGTGCAAGCCGGGAACCTCCGCGAACGGTCGAGACTTTGCCATACTATTAAGCAGGGCATTAAAAGCCTCCTCCCCGTCGCCCTGTATGCCCATATCACAATCCAGATAATCAAGGCACGGCTCTGGAAACATGCTGTACCCGGATCCTCCAAGCACAATGGGCGCATTGGTCCATTTTTTTAAATATTGGATTATCTCTAAGCAATCATCCAGAAGGAATGTTGAAACATCCATGTCCTGATCGTCTATATTCCGAACTGAAACTCCTATGATCTCAGGTTTAAATTCATGCGTAATATTGCCAAGATAGTCAAAGGGCTCTTGCATGCCCATAGTATCTATAGAAACCAC
>CAZFJT010000049.1:1432-10787 GCA_964519135.1 uncultured Syntrophales bacterium
TATTGCCAAGATAGTCAAAGGGCTCTTGCATGCCCATAGTATCTATAGAAACCACCTCATGCCCCATTTCGCGAAGGCCTGCGTGTACAAGGGCCATGCCCAGGGGATAGACTCGCATATTTGTCTCTTGTCGATTGGGAGATATCAAAAGTACTTTCATAAGTGACCTTTATCCTATAGCCTGGTCATCGGAATCAATACATGGCGCTGTCACCAAATATGAGCGACAGGTTCATGAGGCGCCTCCCTTTTATTATTAGGGCGTTTCTTAGCACGAAGCTTGTATCTTAGCAAGATATTAATCAACTAATTAATAATGATTTATGAGTGTTATCATAATGATCACCTTCAATCTTCCATTTATATTCCCGTTACCTTTAATCCTCATAATTTAATAAGATGACCATATAAGATAACGGGCTTGTGATCTTCCATAAATATGCTATCTCTCAAAAGGGCTTTAAAAGTATTTCATGGATTTCACTATATCATCACTATATGATTAATTTTATTTGCCCGGATTATCTATCCGACAATTTTTTATCTTTTAAAATGTATATTTTTGGAGTAATAATGGCTAATCAATTCCCTTGATCAGTACAGGCCTTGGAGTATTGCCATTGATTACTCTAGTGGGATTTATGACCACGTTAACATTATTTATTTTGGATAAGGGGGTATGGAATGCAGGCAAACCCTTTAGACGAGAGATTGAGGAATCTGTTCCTCATTCTCATGTTGCTGATCGTCACTGTATTTACGGCCTATAACGAGGGCTATCTCTCTGATAAGTATGCTGGAAACAACGCTTTACTCTACTGGGCCACCATCCTGGGTGGGGCGCTCTTTGGCGTATGGCTGTCTATGACCATATCCACAAAGCGTCTGGTGGCCCTGATGTTCGCAACCTTTGTAATCGAGTACATCAAAGAGACAGTGGGCATCAGGACCGGTCTTTGGATGTACACGGGAAATCATGGCGGTTATTTACTTGGCGTATGGACATGGGTTTGGGGAGGAGTGACCATATACTGCATAGCAAGTAAGGTGGCTGTGCGTCTCACAATGAATAACCCCATTACAGGTCCAAAGTTCCTGAATCCGATACTCATTGTCGCGATATTCTCTGTTTTGGCCCTTTTTTGCCCTGACCTTCCCTACTGTTTAAAGAACGCATTTGAATGGTGGCCAGAGATAGATCAAACCACCAACGCGGTTGCCTTTGATACAGGAAAGTGGGTTACCATCTTCTGGGCGTTTTACGTAACTCTCATGTTCATAAGCATTATAGCCTCCCTGTTCGCGGACATCCGCGCGCTGTTCGGGATCGTGATATCGGTCTTGATCATAGGTTATATTGGGGAGATAGCAGGCGCTAGCGCTGAAATTTGGCAGTACATAATAGGTGAAGATAAAACCGGCTGCCTGTTATCGTCGACGCCCCAGTTTTATTTACTACTTGGATGCCTTCCCTTGGAGGTGATCGGCCAGTTTGCCATTTCAGCCCTCTTAGCCGGCGAGGCCCTTGTGGTGGTTCCTCCACTGAATCAGGACGATGAATCCAATGAGCCCGGCCCTGATAGAGACGATGATCCTGACAATAAAAAGGCCAATGAATTCAATGGGGAAAGTGATGCTGAGGCAACTTCCCCATCAGAGGAAACCTTTGACGAACCCAGTGAAAAAGATAATGAATCCAGCGACAATAATTCAAACACCAGGCCGGACCCTATGCAATTCGGCCTGGATGACGAAGGGAATGTGGAAGGTGATGACGTCCCTTTAACACTTGGGGAAAAGAGGCTTGCCGCGTGGCTTAGAATAAGCTCAATCATCTACTTATTAGTTGGGTTGGGCTTTTTGATATTCCATAAACAGATTATGGAGTTATTGAATTACATAGCCCTTTTCCCTGATAAAGAAAATCCCTGGTTCAACCTGGTTACCCTTGATTTTTCCATGGAGCAGACATTCTGGCTCAGTATGACGGTCTCTATGATGATGTGCATAACTTTTCTTGCGTTTTACGCGCAGTACAATATTCGTAAGAACAAGCTGTACACGATCCCATTGCTGATAGCCAAATTCACATCATCTTTCTCAGGCTTGATGTTCTTTGTGTTCTACCAAAAATACTTCTGCTTGTTTGCGGTCTTTGTTGTGGACGGCTTCCTGTTCTGGTTTACCCTGCAATTTTATGTTAAGGCCAGCATGGAATTCCTTGCACAACAAACCGCTTATTTCAGGAAGAAGATCAAACACGCTAAGGACTCAGGTAAAACCAAGGTTGTGGTGCGCAAAGGAACAAACAAGTTTGATCTACTTGATCAAGTGCTCGATGAAACCGATTTTTATCAAATACTCGAGAACAGATTCAACAAGCTTCATTCCGAGACAGGGGTTTCAAAAGAGAAGTTCTCCATAGCCATTAAACCCAACTTCATGTTCATGCACGCAAAGAAAGATTACTCCACCTATACGGACCCTGAGCTTGTGGAACATCTGATCAACGGAGTATGGGACAAAGGGTTCAGAAACATCAATGTGGTCGAGGCCCAGAGCACCCTGGGAAATTATTATGAAAATAGGGATGTGGTTAATGTGGCTAAGGTGATCGGGTACTCCACCAATAAAAACTATAAGATAGTGGACCTCACCAAGGAAAAGGTCAGGTACGATTATCGCGGCAGGCTTGGGTGGCATTGGATAGGACCCACATGGAGGGACGCTGATTTCAGGATCTCGTTCGCAAAGAACAAAACACATACATTCTGCGGATATACATTGACCTTGAAAAATGTGTACGGCGCGTTTCCCATTCAAAACAAGTTCAAGCAATATCATGTGAAATGGGAATATGACTGGCCAACCATAGAGTCGCTACGTGAGCGAAACTGTCCTGTGCACTTCGGACTGGTGGACGCTTTTTACAGCGCTGACGGCCAATTCGGAGTTATGACGGATCCACATCCCAACTTCACTGGAACTATATTTGGCGGAGAGAATCTCATCGCGGTGGATCATGTGGGCGCGAAGAAGATGGGGCTAAATCCTGAAGACATCAATGTAGGTAGATTCTATTATCTTGCAGTAAGGGAATTCGGCAAGCCTGAGGTAATCTGGATTGGTGACAAGTCAAAATATGAGCCCTGGGAAAACGTGAGCCAATTGATCATTCAAACCCTGGACCTATTCGAGGAGACATATCATTTCGGTAATTGGTGGTTTTCCGTTTTATCGGCTAATGACGCAAACTTCCCCCTAAAACCCCAGACCGCTACAGTGAACTTTCTTAGATGGGCCTTCAAGCCCCTTAAAGCCACATTGTACACCCACGATGTTTTATGATATCACGCGCGGCCATGAATGTGGGACCGGTATATTGGGATCTAAAGTTCATTGCTTTCCGGCTTTTTAGGTCCCATGCGATCCAGGAAATCCTCTTCACTCATCAATCCGGCCTTTACAAGCTTCTGGAAGAGACTCCTGAGTCCCTTCACTGAAAGGCCGTATTTTTTCATTATCTGTTTGTTGTCCCTTTGGGCGATAAGATCCGAGATGACCTGCCTCGCGCTGACCCTCGGCTTACTGGAATGACCGTCTGGGCCTCCTTGTGTGGGCCCGCTTCCATTTATTTGGCTTCCTCGAACCTCTTGGGTGTCATCATCGGAACTATCCTCAGAGTCTAAATCCAGGAGCTCAGAAAGATCATCTATAAAAATCGTAACTGATTCTTTTAAGGTGGGTGTATAAAAATCTTCGCTAAACGCTCCTCCGGCTGATCTTCCATGACTCGATTCATACATGGATACAGTGAAATCGGTTTTCTTTCGATCAAAAGTTACAGGATCGGTCAGGGCCTTGCTTGTTTCCTCAAGACCGTTCGCCATGATCAAAGCCCTGTGGGCCCCTACGTCCCTAAGAGCCTCTATGGCCATCTGGATTATCCTTTTCGCTGACTGGAAGTCTCCTTCGCCGGCCTTGTCAAAGGCCTCTCTCTGGGCATGGCCGGCGTTTAAAACAGCCAACTGTTCAGCCACGTCCCTGTTAGTTTCTGTTGACTGGTCCCCCTCAGGAACAAATTCCAGTAAGACCTCACTCTCCTGACTCACAAACCTGGTCTGTGGAACATCAAGATATTCTATGGCCACATCAGCGACTTTTTTATCATTATCCCCTTTTGGAGGATATTGACAAACGCAGTCTACCGCGAATGTGAGTCTCTTTGTTTCATCAGCCAGAAGATCAGGCACAAAGATCTTTATGGATTCTCCGGAAAACTCATGATCCACTTCCTCAAGTAGTTCTCTTATAATTATGCGTCCATTATAAGGCTTGACAGTAATGGCAATATTCTCGGCCACAACACTGATCAGCCCACCCAGCTCGGCTGCAAAGGCCCGGGCTGTGGATTCAGCGTCCTTCATATAATAGAAGTTACCTTTACCTGCCTTTGCCATTGCCGCCAAAAGCTCCAGATCCACATCATCGCCTGATGGATCATCTACACCGTATCCCATTGTTGTAATGCGCCAGTCGTCCGGACTCTGGTGGCAGAGCTCGATTAACCTGTCATGATGGGTTATTCCACTGGTTGGGCATCCATCTGTGAAAAATATGATCCTTTTGATAAGGTTCTCATTTTGTCCTACCCTCTCAGTGGCTGTATAGGCCATGCTTAGGGCCGCTCCAAAATTGGTCGCGTCATGGGGACTCAGTGTTTCAATGGCCTGATGAATTGTGGGCTTGAACTCATCCCTGATCTTTGTTCTCTTTAACGCTACTTTTGAAGAGCTGTTGTATTCAATTAATGTTAAATTGTCTTCCTCAGATAAATTCTTGACTAGAAGCTCCAGGGTTCTTTTCACATTCTCCATCTTGTTGTTCCATGACATGGAGATAGAGGTATCCACAACAGCTATTATGTCCAGAGGCGGCCTGACTTTATCGTGTTGCGGCTTGGCCCCTGTCAGTTCCAGCATGATATGATTCGCGGTTATCCTGGAATTCGGAACCTTGCTAAAGGCTGTTTTTACTTGAATATCAACTGAAGCCATTTAATTGACCCTTATTCCAACTGTGCACGCGCAACCGGGTTTACAGTCAAATGATCCTATACCCCATGGCAAGAAGCTAAGAGTTTACAATTCCTAAATTATGCTCTTGTTGGATCTCAATGAAAATACTATACCAGAAACAGATCAAATGGGTTTTATAATTTGAGACTACAGAGCAATTTTTGGTAATCGTTTAGAACATGGATGATCTAAGGGACAAATTCAGAGGCTCAATGATAGGCGCGGCTGTTGGGGACGCCATTGGCCTGCCGTATGAGGGCATGGCGCCAAAAGGCTAAATAAAAACTATTCCCAGTCTTGTTTTAATAGGGCGTCGCACACACGGGCTTCTTATAAATAGTGTTGTTCAACCAACCATTCCTTTGCCTGCTCAGGATCGCTAAAGGCCTTAGTCTTGAAGGCTGAGGAAACATTAATGAAATTCAGGAAGTGTTTTTTGAAGCCCTCAACGCCCACAATCGCGCTTGCCTTCACAAAAGGCTTGATATCATTCACAGTGGACCGGAACTGGGCTAACACATCCTTTGTTACCCCTGCGTCTCTGATATCGGTTAATATTAGATATTTCTCACCTTTTTCCCTCCCAGACCGGATCACGTAAGAGTCATTAGTCTTGATCTGGTTAATAAAATCAAAACCTTGCAATCCGCTATAATCTGAAACAACTATTTTTATGCCCTTGTGTTCTATCAAGAACATCCTGTCATTTAATCTTTCCACTATCTGATATGTCATTGCTCTCCACCTAATATAATAAATCTATTGTTAAATAAGAGATATTGTTTTTAGGCCACGAAATTAAAGTATACACCATTTACCAATGGAGTCAATCTACTATATGTAACAATTTAATTAATCTTTCCGGCGCCGGTGTCTGGAACCCTGCTGTAAATAAAACTCATTACGCCTAATCCAATTGCCCCTATAAACCAAAGGTTATGAAACCTTTCAGGCCCAACAAAATGGTTCGGCGTATCTCCCAGGACAAAGCCCAGTATATGAATCATCACTCCCACCCCAAGCATTGTGAACAGGTTGAATGAAGTAAGGGCTCTGGCTGCTATTTCCGGCGGATTCAGCTCCTTTATGTGAGCGTACAGAACCTGGCCGGAAGATGAGCACAGCCCCAGCGCGAAGCAGGCCATTATTTGCAGATATACCGGATATGAATCATTCCAGAATGTAAAAGACAAAGCCGCCAGCCCAAAGACCAACATAGTAGGCAGGACCACCCACTTCCTGGATTTCAATATTGTGTCACTTACAGCGCCCCAAAGCGGTAATCCAAACATGTACGCGAGGCCCATATAAAACAGGTAATTTCCGGCCTCCACCTGTGAGTATCCCATTCCGAAAAAGAGAAAAGGCCCAAGCCAGAGACTCTGCAAAGCCGCGAAGTAACCGTATCTCATAAAGTTGCTCAGGCTTATGGCCCAGAAATTATAGCTCTTGGCCAAATTCAATAGGGGTTTTGCAGCAGAGATCTTTGTTCTAGCTCTTGAATGTTTCTCATTGGGAGAGTCCTGGGCCACACTGATAAAAATTAATAATATGACGGCGTTTACAAGCGCGGAGACAATAAACGCCCCTCTCCACCCAATCCATTGACTCATCAGAGCAAGTGGAGACGAAGCAAGTAAGCTACCCACACAACCAAGGGATATGGCCGCGCCCGTGAGAGATGCGAAGCGATTCCCAGGAAACCATGAGGCGATAAAAGCCATAAGCAGCATCATGTTCCCGCTCATGCCTATGGCTATTATTGCCCTCCCAAGTATAAGAGTTTTTGCCCCATCACCTAGAGCGAACAGCATCGCGCCGCAAATGGAAGGGATTGAAAGCGCGATCAAAACCTTCCTTGGGCCGAATTTGTCTATTGATATGCCCAGAGGAATCTGGCAGGCTGCAAACACATAATAAAACACAGCCGAAAGGTGGCTCAGCTCGTACGTGGAAAGACCCAACTCCTTGATTAAAGTTGGGCTGATTACCGTTATGGACGCCCTGTAATACATGGACATTATAAAGTTCAAGCCACCAAGGAAAAATATGGCCCATCGTCTCGAGGAACCTGTTGCGGGATCATATATTTTGGTCATATAAAAACCTGATTGCGCTTATCCATATAAGCTGATTAGACCCATTGAGATCTCAATGATAATACAAGGCGAACTATAGTTTATAGAGCGTGCGCCACAGGTAAATCAAGAGGGGGCTTGAATGTCCGGCGCAAAACAGGACTGTATAAAAGGTATAAATAGACGTATTTTTTGAGAATCTCCACCATTTTGGCTACAGCCGCATGGCCTGGTGTGGCTGATTCACACCTTCAGGCAAGGGTTAAATCCAAGGCCCAAAAAGATGAGTATGATGCGCTCATTGTAGGAGCGGCGCTCGGAGGTCTCACCTGTGAAGCGTGCTGCGCGAAGCAGGGATTAAAAGTACCTGTTATTGAACAACATTACATCCCAGGGGGGTACGCTACCACTCTCACAAGGGGTGAGCCTGGAGGAGGCTACCCAGCGGTTCTCATATCAGGAAAAAGACCTTCGGTATGCTGATGGACGATTGGTAATGGTTCTGATAATAACTTAAAACGGCTTTTAGAAATGATAGGCGTTAATAGCCCCCCAGAGCGCTCAAAATAAATGGAATATTTTTGGGAAGGGCTTTGCTTTTATAAGAGGGCTTGCCATGGCAAATAAATATTCGCCATATATAGGGATGTAAATGAGGATTTTCATTGCCGGTGTTGATGGGTATCTTGGCTGGCCCCTTGCCCAGCATCTTGCAAAAAGGGGACACCAAGTCGCGGGCGCGGATAATCATTCCAGAAGGGAATGGGTCGATGAAATGGGTTCCCATTCAGCCACCCCCATATGTGGAATGTCCGAGCGGTTGGAGGCTTTTAGGGAAAATTTTGGAACTGATTTAACTTTTTTTGAAGGCAATCTTGTGGAGGCCTCCTTTGTAGTTAATATTTTGGAAAATTTCAAACCAGACACAATAGTTCATCTAGGTGAAAACCCTTCCGCGGCCTACAGTATGATAAACGTGGACCATGCAATATTTACCCACAGTAATAACCTATTTGGGACTTTGAACATCCTCTTCGCCATAAGAGATATCCTTCCTGGAAGCCACCTTGTAAAGCTGGGGACCATGGGCGAATACGGGGTACCCAACATAGACATCCCTGAAGGCTTTTTTACGATAAATTACAGGGGAAGACAAGACACCCTTCCTTTCCCCAGAGAAGCGGGATCCTGGTACCATCAGACCAAAGTCCATGATTCCAACAATGTTATGATGGCCTCCAGATTATGGGGGCTTCGATCCACAAACGTCATGCAGGGGATTGTTTATGGAACCAGAATTGACGCAATGAACAATGATGAGCGACTATTAACAAGATTCGATTTTGACCAGTGCTTTGGAACAGCGATAAACAGATACTGCTGCCAGGCCGTGGTAGGACGTCCGCTCACCCCCTATGGAAAGGGGCGGCAAAAGAGGGGATTTCTGTCATTAAGGGACTCAATGCAATGCTTGACTCTGGCAATAGAGAATCCCCCAAAACATGGAGAGTACAGGGTCTTTAATCAGTTCGATGAAGTTTATGACGTAACCGAACTTGCGCACAAGGTAAAAGATCAGGCAAAATACTTTGGTTTAAGCCCAATGGTAAATAATCTTGAAAATCCCAGAATTGAGTCTGAGGAGCATTACTATAAACCAGACCACCAGCATCTGCCGGATCTAGGTTATAAGCCATCAGCCACATTGGAAGAGGAGTTGAACATTTTGCTCAAGGACTTGATAAAATACAGGGATAGAATAATGGAAAAACAGGAGGTCCTCATCCCGGACATTCGTTGGGACGGAACTCGCAAACCAGTGGATTACATTAAATAACACCGCGCCATGAAATTGATATTCTTTGTTTCCATCCTAATGCTATACTATGTTTATGATGGTTATTTGCGGGTCCTGCGAATCGCGGCGACAATATTTCCCCAAAAACAAAAAATATCGATAGATGAATACTACACCCCTGAGATTACTGTCCTAATAACTGTTTTCAACGAACAGGACACCATAATAAACAGAATTGACGATATCTTTTCATGCGATTACCCATCGGATAAGGTCAATGTGGTGATTGCCTCAGACGGTTCCACGGACAGTACGGACATGCTGGTTAAAGGATATACTGATTCCAGGGCGCGTTTGTTCCGGTCAAATGAGCGGCTGGGAAAAACTCACACCATAAATAT
>CAZFJT010000050.1:0-833 GCA_964519135.1 uncultured Syntrophales bacterium
TGTCACCAAAAAGAATAAAGATCTTATTGTTGTGCTCAAATGGGACCGCCATATCAGTGGCCTTGAGCTTATATCTACTCAGGGTCCTGTTTGCGGTGAAATCCTCGAGCTGTCTATCATACTCGTTCGTAAGTTGGGCCACCTTTTCTCCTGGCGCCTCTATCTCAATATCCCAACCTCTTTTATCATCATCAGGGTCTTTTTTATCTTTTTCCGCAAGCCATTGGGGCCAAGGCCCGCTATCCTTGCCTTTAAGTTCGCTGGTGTCCGATGTCTCAAGAGCTTGAGCTATCTTTTGGCGCCCTGCCCTTTTCGCGCAATCAAGTGGAGTCCCTATGAGTTTGTCCCTTAAGGACTTATCCGCTTTTGCCTCGATCAGCTTGGCCACAACCGGTCCGAATCCGCTTAAACAGGCGTAATGTAGGGCCGTTCTTCCATATTCGTCTGCGCTATTGACTTCGGCGCCATGGGCCAATAACCAAGCCACGAGTTTGGTGTTCCCTCTATAGGAGGCCTCCATTAGGGCTGTTATCCCATCCTTGGACCCCTGATTTATATCCACACCTTTTGATACTAAAAATTCGGCCATTTCAGGCTTAGCGCTACCTGATATGACTGTAAGAATTGATGCGCGGTTTCTGGTGTTTCGTACAGGATCAGCCCCTCTGTCAATAATTTCCTTGGCAATATTCAACCGTCCAAAGTAACAGGCAAGAATAAGTGGGTCCATACCCGATAATCCTCTGGCTGTCACATCAGCATTTCTTTCAAGAAGTTCCTTGGCCGCGTTGGGTCTATTGTATCTTAAAGCATAAAATAAAGGCGTATACCCC
>CAZFJT010000050.1:843-10748 GCA_964519135.1 uncultured Syntrophales bacterium
CATCAGCTCCCTTTTCCAGCAATACGCGCAGGGTTTCAACGTACCCTCCGGCAGCGGCCCAATGAATAGCGCCATATCCCTCGGGGTCAAGTAAATCAGGGGAATGACCTTTATCCAGCAGATCCTTCACTTTTTTAGAATCATTTACCTTAGCCGCTTCAATAAGCCGAGGGATGGAACTGTTGGTAGATTTGCAGTTACCCTGCCTATCCGCGATAAAGGTTATCATTATCAGCAATATGGAAAGACCTATAGACATATTTGATTGTCTCATGGGGACCCCTATATTGATTCTCAACACCGAATAATCTTTAAGATAGTTTTTTAGTGTCCTGGTTGCAATGCAAATTGGGGCTATTATATGATATGGGCGCTATGGAGGGAGTAGGGATTGTTTCAAATAAATGGAATCAACGGAAAGCTAAAATCTTTACAGCTACTTTTAAAATTCTTTCTCCCCATTGAATATTTTCTGTGCGATCCTTTTGGATAATGCCAAGACATCCTCGTACGCGTTTCCCACAAATCCCTTACCTTGATCTTTATATAATGTCATTGGCGCTGCGGCCCTGACTGCTTCCTGGTGAGCCTTATAGCGTCTTATTGGGAAATCTTCGAACACTTCCGCGCAATCAGGCGCGGTGATATAGTCCCTTGACTTGATTCCCTCAAAGGTGGCTTCCAGTCTGCTTATGGCCGCGGCGTTTATATTGAGGCCCTGATAACGATTCAGGATTACACCTAATAGCAGGGGCGGGCTTTTAACTCTCCCATATTTCAGGAATTCCCCGGCCAATATCTCTATGTGATCAATGAGTGTCCTGATTCCATAGGTGGAAAGAAGGTCGGGTATTGCTGGCGCAACATAATAATCACTGAATAAAAGCGCGTTCTTTGTAATGCTGTACAGATTTGGAGGGCAATCCAGTATCACCAGGTCGTAACCGGCTTCCTTTACATGCTCTTTTAGCGCCCTTCTCAGTAATATATGCTCCTGGTGAGGTCTGTAAGTTCCATTGATCTTAGCTGCGTTGACAGCTCTGGTTATCTTCACTTCAAGGTCTACCATAGCCGTGACAGCAGGGATAAGATAAAGTTCCTCAATGCCTGCTTCAGGATCATCCTGGTTAAAGTACGGCCTGAGGACAATATTCTCGAAATCCCTCCTCCCATGAAGTAGACCGTATAGGCTGTCCATGGGCCTCCTCTTGGCAATATGGGACCATCTGTCAGGCCCAAGGGTCCATAAGCTCGTGTTTGATTGTGGATCCAGATCCACCACCAGGACCTTTTTCCCAAGATCATGGGCAATACACGCGGAAACATTCACCGCTACTGTTGTCTTACCGACTCCACCCTTGAAACTGACTACGCTCAGGACCTTAGACAAGCTTTCCTCGTTGGTTATCAGCATTATTTATACTATTGGCTTATATTATACTGTTAATTTATCATTTTATCAAGGATTTATATGCATAGAAAAATAACGGGGCAAACTGAATGGGCCGGATTAATCTCGCCAAGCGGCGTTCGCGGAAAAAATATCATTTCTTTTGGGCCACACTGAGTTTGATGAATTTCACCAAGCTTACCAATGCTAAAACAACGCATACCATAAACCAGAGCAAACTCGAGCCTTCTATTTGAAAGAATTGCACTATTTCGTCCGGCATATCTCCCAGAGCGTACATGAAGTAGAACAAATCCCATGCGCGCCAGCCAAACCAGGACCCACAAATCGTAAATAGTACAAAAAAGTATAGAGCAGCCCACTTTCTTCCAACTGCGCTTCTCCTGGACCACCTGAATACCCTGATTGTCTGAATCGCCACATAAGGGGCCATAATCAAGGCCACTATTGTGAACCAATTCACTCCAGGGGCGACCAGCGCGGCAAGTATTTGTGTAATGACATAGGAGATATTCGGCAAGTACCCGTCTGCTTTTGCTGTGACAACACCAAGCGCGATAGGCCATAGCATCAGGCAGCCCACCAAAATGACGAGCTCTTTGAATATAATCGCAGCGACCTTGTAGGCCAAAGCCTCCTCCTTTGCCCCCTGGTGTTAAAAGGCTCGCTTGAATAAATGACGGATCCCGGCCTTTTTTATAGGCCCTGAATATTTATTCAGCCCTGCCAAGGGTCGAGTGGGAAAAAGGAAGAGTTAGAATACTATATCCTAACCTTGCCACGCCAGGGTATATTTTCAACTTTTAATTCCTTTTCATTCCCGCGCTACTGATCTGATCTTAGTCGCTGATCGAGTATTTGTGTCAGACCATAAATCGAAAGCTCTTTTTACTTTTTTAACAGAGGATTTTGGTGTAAAAAAACACTGTTCATTCTACAGTAGTCCCATGAAAAAATGAGAAATAGATTTTGACCTTATGGACGCGAATCATGATAATTCTGTTCCGATTATCTCCCTAATACATGCTCGTTTATTTACAGCGCCTCATTGGGAGCTTAAGGGAAATTAAGGAATAGATTGTCTCAATAGAATAAATATGAGGAGACCTTTATGGAAAAGATATGGCTGAAATCGTACGCTCCGGGAGTGCCGGAAGAAATAAAGATTGAGCCCATTACCCTTTCAGACGCGTTGACAAGGACTGCAAAACGCTTCCCTAACAACCCGGCGTTGCACTTCCAGAATAATACGGTAACATTCAAGCAACTTGATGAGATGGTATCAAAATTCGCGTCAGCTTTACATTCCCTTGGGGTGAAACCTGGAGATAAGGTGTCTTTTTTATTACCTAACCTTATCCAGACAGTGGTTGGAATGTACGGCGCCTTCAGAGCCGGCGCAATAGCGGTCATGAATAATCCGCTATACACTGATCCTGAATTGGAGCATCAGTTCAATGACTCCGGATCTACGTTGCTGGTATGTCTTGACCTTTTGGCGCCCAGAATGATCAACTTAAGACCAAAGACAGGCATAGGGAAAATAGTGTCCTGCCATATAAGGGACTATTTGAAATTCCCTTTGAAGCAATTGTTCCCAATTGTAAAGAAAGATATGCACAAGCCCACGCCCCAGGCCAAGGACATATATGAATTCACTGATCTCATAAAGAATAATAAACCCATTAGTCAGCCTCCCCAGCTATCAATGGACGACACCGCGGTATTAATGTACACAGGAGGAACCACAGGCGTTTCTAAAGGGGTTCAGCTCACCCATGGCAACCTTTCTTCAAATTGTCAGCAGGGGGGCGCGTGGTTTCCCGCGTTTGAACAAGGTAAGGAAGTGGTTATAGGCGCTTTGCCGCTGTTTCATTCCTTTGGCCTTACCACTGTTATGAACATGTCCATATTTGCCGGCTGGGCTAATGTTCTCATACCAAAGCCTGAGCCAAAGACCATATTGGACGCGATAGACAAGTACAAAGCCACCTATATTCCCGCTGTGCCCACTCTATACAATGGAATGATAAATTATCCGGACCTGGCAAAGTATAGCTTGAAATCCCTTAAGGCGTGCTTCTCTGGGGGCGCTCCTTTACCAATGGAAACCATCAAAGCCTTTGAAGAGGCCACTGGCGCCCAGATATGCGAAGGTTACGGCCTAACTGAAACCTCTCCGGTCACCCATATTAACCCGTACGGGGGAAAGACCAAACCAGGGACAATCGGGTTGCCGCTTCCAAATACAGAGGCTAAACTCGTGGACGTGGACGACTTTGAAAAGGAGATAACCGAGATAGGTCAAGCCGGTGAAATATGTCTAAAAGGCCCGCAGATTATGAAGGGGTACATCAACAGGCCCGATGAGACAGCGGCCACACTCAAGGACGGCTGGCTGCTCACAGGCGATATCGCGGTTGTGGACGAAGAAGGATATTTCAGCATTGTTGATCGTAAAAAGGACATGATCATATCAGGTGGATTCAACATATACCCAAGAGATGTGGACGAGGTTCTTTTCGCGCATCCAAAGATCCTTGAGGCTTGTGTAATCGGAATCCCTGACGAATATTCCGGAGAGCGCATAAAGGCGTTTGTTGTCATGAAAGAAGGACAAGAAGCGGCGCCTGACGAGATTATAGATTACTGTAAAGAAAGACTCGTGAAGTACAAGGTCCCTAAGTTCGTTGAATTCGTCGATGATCTTCCTAAAAGCGCTGTGGGCAAAATACTGAGAAAGGAGCTCCGAAAGATGGAGCTTGAGAAACAAGGATAAAGATCGTTTTCCTTGAGCTGACAACTGATGAGGCTTTAAAAATGGGAGGCTTCAATGGATAAGATATGGCTTAAGTCTTACGCTGAGGGCATACCCGCTGAAATGGCTTTTGAAGAAGTTACGGTTTATGAGGCCCTTAAAAGATCCGCTGATAAATACCCCGACAATACCGCGCTGTTCTTCCAGGGCGCCAAGATTTCATACAGGGCCTTGGATGATCTTGTGTCCAGGTTTGCCCAGGCCATGAAGGAACTGGGCGTGAAACCAGGGGTCAAGGTGGCCTTGTTACTTCCGAACATCGTTCAGATGGTGGTTGCGTACTATGGGGTCATGCGCTGCGGCGGGATTGTGGTCTCAAATAATCCATTGTACACAAATCCTGAGTTGGAACATCAATTCAACGACTCAGACTCCACTTATCTTGTGTGCCTTGATCTTTTGGTCCCAAGAATGCTGGAACTCAGGAAGACTACCGGAATAAAAAAGATAGTATCCTGCCATATCAAAGACTACCTCCCCTTCCCTCTCAAGCAGCTCTTTCCAATACTCAAGAGGCAGATGCATCTCAAGACCCCGGACGCGGCCGAGGTATATGAGTTCACCGACCTGGTGGATAAAAGCGCTCCCATTACAGAGGTTCACAAACCCAACGGAATGGATGACACCGCAGTTATAATGTACACCGGCGGCACAACCGGAGTTTCAAAGGGTGTGGAATTAACCCATGGAAACATTAGCTACAATTGTCAACAGGGCGCGGCCTGGTTCCCTGAGCTAAGGCATGGAAACGAAGTGGTTATAGGCGCGCTGCCCTTTTTCCACTCCTTTGGTATGACGGTAGCTATGAACGCGGCCACGAGCTTCGGACTTGGGCTGGCCCTTATACCAAAGCCCGAGCCAAAGGCCATATTGGACGCTATTCAGAAATACAAGGCCACTTACATACCGGCTGTTCCCACAATGTACACAGGTATGAACAATCATCCGGATATTAAAAAATACGATCTAAGCTCTTTACGTTACTGTTTTTCCGGAGGCGCGCCCTTACCAATGGAGACGTTCAAGCAATTTGGAGAGATCACAGGCGCGCAGATATGCGAAGGTTACGGACTCACTGAGACCTCTCCTGCGGTTCTGGTGAACCCTTTTGGAGGCAAGAGCAAGCCTGGGACAATCGGGCTTCCCATTTGCAACACTGAGGCTAAACTGGTTGATGTTGAGGACTTTAACAAAGAAATAACTGAATTTGGCGAGCCTGGTGAGCTTTGCGTAAAAGGCCCTCAAATCATGAAGGGCTATCTAAACAGGCCTGACGCCACTGCAGAGACGATCCGCGACGGATGGCTTCTCACCGGCGACATTGCAGTAGTTGATGAAGAGGGTTACTTCACTATAGTAGACAGAAAAAAGGACATGATCATCTCAGGGGGATTCAACATCTATCCCAGAGACATTGACGAAGTGCTTTTCACTCATCCCAAGATCCTGGAGGCCTGCGCGATAGGGGTCCCTGATGATTACTCAGGTGAGCGGATAAAAGCGTACGTGGTTCTAAAACAAGGGGAAACAGCAAGCGCGGAAGAAATTATAGAATTCTGTAGAGAGAGGCTAACCAGGTATAAGATACCAAAATATATTGAATTCGCTGATGATCTGCCCAAAAGCGCAATAGGCAAGATCCTCAGAAAAGAGCTGCGCAAGCTGGACCAGGAAAAAACCGGTAAAGACTAACAGCGTCAGATATAGTAGTGACACACAGGGCCTTGATCCCAATGTGGAATCCACAAGGCCCGCAATCACAAATGAGCGTACTATTAAAATCAGAACTTCCAGTACGATGTCTCTCCCACATCACCTTTCACATATGGCGCCAACCATTCAGGGGGCCGCGCCGCGTCACCATCTGCGCCAAACCTGAATTGCCACTGCAGGAATCCAAACGCGGCCGCGTCTATATCATCAGGTATAGCTTCTTCAGGCACTTTTACAGCCGCGGCCATTATCCTGATCGGATGCCCCATGGCCCATTCTTCCTTAAGGGCCCTGACAAGACACCCTGTTTGAACAACCCATAAAAACTGCTCTTTTTTTGACATTATTCCAGCCTCATAGGCGCCAATGGCCACAAACTTGATACAATGTCCTGATTAAGAATTGAATAACATGATAGGCGCCAGGGAATGTCTATTTATAACAGGCTATGACTCGGCCGGTCAATCAGGCCAGCACTAGTAACTCCACATTATCAGCCGCGTCGTGTTCCAACTCTATTTCAGCTCCATCAGCCTTGATCACGGTCCAAATATCTTCATTACCTTTTCTGGCGCCTATTTGAACCTCTTCGCCTACGCGTATGTCAGGATTGATTGTTCCCCGGATTGATTGCACCTTCCCCCTTGCCCCACGTCTTAACGCGCTAAGTCTGCATATTGCTCCTATAGAGCATTGTTCGTAATCCTGGGGAATCATCCTGCCTTGGGGATCCTTGGTTGGATGCCCCAAGAGATCATCTATATAATCAACAGATTCAGGATCATGTATGTGTTCCAAAAGATGAGCCCTACTGTGTAGCTCCGAGTCCTTGGCGCCAGTGTGGCTGAGATAAGCCTCCCAAAGCCTGTGAGCCCTTAAAATTCGAGTTGCCTCTTTTTCTCCCTTATCCGTAAGAGTTACCTTGGAGTCATTAACTTGCGCAAAGCCGTCTGCGCGCATATTTTTCAAAGCTTTATATATCACTTTCTCGCTCTCTTCCAATCGTGCGCTTACCTGGGAAATAGGCGTGGGATCTCCTTTGGACCTGACAACTGTTACCAGGATATCCTCCACCAGCTCCTGGGGAGTCATCCTCCTTAATCTCATCCAACCTGCCAGCAGGCCGTACCTTGGAGCAATTATCAGAACCACGAGAAACTGAAATGTGCAAAACAGCATAATTGCGCCGCCACCTGAAGAGTCGAGCCAAACACAGAGGTAAAGCCCACCCAAAACGCTCGTTACTCCGAATATCGCGGCAAGGACCATCATGCGATCAAGGCGATCACTTAAAAGATAAGCGGTTGCGGCAGGTGTGATGAGCAGACCCACAACCAGTATTACACCCACCATGCTCACCGCGCTTACAACCACCAGGGAAACGCAAGTGGTCAAAGCGTAATCAATCAATAAAACAGGAGCGCCTATGGACGCGGCCATAACAGGATCAAAACTCGTTATTTGAAATTGCCTGAAAAAGAGTATGATCAATGAAAGCACCAGACAGGCCGCAATAACGGCAACCCAAAGGTCCGCGTCGGCAACACCCAGAACATCACCCATAATAAAGTGCATAAGATCTATGTGTATGTAATTCCTGAATATGGAAACAAGGACCACACCTGCGGCAAATACACCTGTGTACATCACTCCTATTGCCGAATCTTCCTTGATCCTTGATACCCTTGAGACGAATCCGATGGAAGCCACAGTAATCACAGCGGCTATAAGAGATCCCACAAGCATGGAAGGAGCGTGGGCCTCCACATCAAAGAGAACCTTCATGAAGAGATAGCCGCCTGCAACACCTGCTATCATGGCATGGGACAAAGCGTCTCCTAAAAAGGCCATTCTGCGCAATATCACCAGACAACCCACCACACTGCAAACAACCGCGGCAACTGAGCCGCCTATCAGGGCCTTCTGAAAATACACCTCACCAAAAGGCGCCACTATATTTTGCGAAATAAAATCCATTATCATGACGCCTCTTCCTTTGAAGGTCCAAGATTGGAAAACGCCCTGACGCTACCTTCATAAACCTCGCTCAAAAGTTGGGGATTCAGGGCCAGCGCGGGAGTTGCAAACGCGTACAATCGTTGTTTTATGAGTATCAATTTGTCAAAGTACTCGCCTGCTGTGGCCAGATCATGATGAACCACCACAAGGGTTTTCCCTGTTTCCTTTGCCCTGTCCAGCACATCGAGTATGGCTCTTTCAGTGGCCGCGTCCACCCCTGCAAACGGCTCGTCCAGTAAGAGTATATCAGCTCCCTGGGCCAAAGCCCTTGCCATAAAAACCCTTTGTTGTTGACCCCCTGATAATTGGCCTATTTGTCTTTTTGCGTAATCTTCCATTCTAACCATTTCAAGGGATTCCTGAACGATCTTTCTGTCATTCGGGCCTGGGTCCTTCCACCATGGAATATGATTATACCTGCCCATCATGGCCACTTCCTGAACTGTAATCGGATAGTCCCAATCCACCGCGCCCCTCTGGGGAACATATGCCACTGCCCCCTTGGAGTTTTCAACACCGCGGCCAAGGATCCTCACACGGCCCACATCAGGTTTTACAAATCCTAGAATAGCCTTTATAAGGGTGGACTTACCCGCGCCATTGGGTCCGATAACTCCGATCAATTGACCCTTTTCCACACTAAACGACACATCCAAAAGGGCCGGCTTGGGACCAAAACTAACCGTTAAGTTCTCCACTTCAATTGAATATTGACTCTGGACAGGTTCAGTGGTCATGGCCATCGCCTTTTTCTTCTCTAATTTTGTGTTCGTAACGTATAGAGCCGCTTATTCTTTCGCCTGGCTCGGACCAGATGGTCCGCTCCAAAACGGGGGTCAGGCCCTTGAACAACCTGAATCTCACAGCATGGGCCGAGGGCCTGCCTGAGATCTTTGGGCTCGCCAGTAAATGAAATTCATTCACACCTTTAATTATATTATCTATGCCTTTAACCTTTATAGGTATTCCACTTTCTATACCCTCACTGACGCCGAATATTTTTTCGCCATTGAGCTTTAGTGTCAAAACTTCTACTTCATCATCATCAGATTGCAAGGCAAATGGATCCTTTTCAGCCTTAAATGTAGGGATTATCTCCACTGCGTACGATTCCTCGACCAAATGGGTCTCCACAGGACCGGCCTTTTTTGCGGGCTCACGATGCTCCATGTACCCGTAAAGGCCTCCTATGAGTGTCACCCAAACCATAATGGCCAATATCGGTCTCATTTTTATTCTCCTGAACCCATACGGCAAGTTTCATAATCGCTAAGTGGCCAACAAAATAATTATGGACCCTTAGACGACGTAACACACAAACCCCAATTAAAAAAACAGATGCTGAATCAATATACGAATTCCTATACCGATCAAAACCAAACCACCCACAACCTCCGCCCAAGGCCCCATTACGCTGGCAGCCTTCTTGCCTAGCCTCGTCCCGCAATAGGCCATTACCATGGCTACCAGGCCTATCAATAGCGCGGGCCGCGCGACCTGAATTTGGAGCAGGCTCAAAGAAACCCCAACAGCCAAAGCGTCTATGCTGGTGGCCAAAGACAACGCTATCAATCGCCAACCTCTTGTTGGATCGTACCCCTGTACCCTCTCCTCTGAGTGGAAGGACTCGTAAATCATTTTTACGCCTAGTATCATGAGTAGCCCAAAGGCTATCCAGTTGTTCAGGCCTCCCATGAACCTGGATAACCCCATCCCGCCAAACCAACCAATAATAGTCATCAATGCCTGGAATAATCCGAAATGCCAGGCCAACCTGAAAGTATGTCTGGAAGTAAACAAATCAATCGTTGCGGCAATGGCCGCGGACACCGCAAAAGCGTCCATTCCCAGAGCCACCGCTGTTTATCCTAATGTATTTGATTCCAATTTTCCCTAGGTCTTCCTGGTTTTTTCTTTTAAATAATTTAGCTTACGCGTATTACG
>CAZFJT010000051.1:0-2171 GCA_964519135.1 uncultured Syntrophales bacterium
GGGTTATCCATAGTTTCAAATTGCTTCACAGTTCGCGATAAGATTTAATATAAAAATTAGCCAAACAGCAGACGAGGTATAAATTGAGCAATTATATTAGGGAGTTACCAGCAGCCTTCAATAATATGTTCGGTTTTTTTCCTGTTGGATCATCGAGTGCGCGCTCTACCCAAGAGCCTGTAAAGGACATAATCCCTAGCCCGCCTGCAAGAGGTAATGTGCTGTCAGCGATCCACAGGTCCGCGGGTTATCTTTTACGTTCATGTTCAGAAAGCGGGAAGTTTGTCTACCTAAGGAATTTGAATCCAAACGCCGAGACACAGAGAAAATACAATATAATACGCCATACCGGCGCAATGTACAGCCTTGCTCTTTACTCAAAAAAATTTGAGGACAAAACAGCCTTAAAGGCGCTCCTTCGCAGTTCAGCAGCCCTTGAGAGCGTATCCATAAGACCTCTCCCATCCGACCCGGAATTATTGGCCATATGGTCAAATCCGCCAAGTTCAAATATCGTCAAACAGCCCAACGCAAAATTGGGCGCGGCTGGTCTGGGATTATTGTCCTTATGCAAAATGGCGAGCCTGAAAGCAAGCAGCTATGATATCGGAGACCTTGAGAGGATCGCAAAGTTCATAATATTTATGCAAAATGAGGACGGTTCGTTCAGATCCAAGCACACAACAGGGCAGGCTCAGGATGAAGACAAATGGGAATCCTTGTACTACCCTGGCGAGGCCGCGTTAGGTCTTTTGGCCCTTTTTGAACTATCTCCAAAGTCACAGTGGTTTGAAGCGGCTAATTCAGCCTTATTGTACCTGGCAACAAAACGTGAATCCATGGGGAAGTGCGAGCATGACCACTGGGCGCTTATGGCCACAGAAAAACTATTAGAGGTTATAGGACCACATGGGAGTGAAACCGACACTGAAAAACATATAAACCACGCGGCCCTAATCTGCCGTTCCATTCTCTGGGACAAGCCCCTTAGAAGCCCGGACTCTCTCTATTATGGGTCAATGACAAGGGATGGCCGGATTTGCCCCACAGCCACGAGGTTGGAGGGGTTGATCTCAGCCTTGAAATTTTTACCTCGGGATTATTCGGTTCTTCGTAAAGACATCCTATTTGCAGTTAATGACGCAATGAGCTTCTTGGTGAAAAATCAAGTGTTAAAAGGGGAATTCACCGGCGCGTTTCCAAGAAGTCCGTCAGGTAGGCTATGGTTCGACAGTGGACAAAAAGGCCAAACCCCGGCTTCCAGGGACACGGAAATCAGAATCGATTACATACAACACGCGTTATGCGCTATGATAGAATATCAGTCCGCGCGGGAAATATCAGACCAGGAAACGATCTTGCCGCTATAGTTCGTTAGATTTTGATCCAAGAAATCAGCCAGCCCCTTGGCCACATCCGCTGGTTCAGCCAGATAACCCATTTTCTTGTACGCCTTGAACTGGGAGCTCACTCTGCCGCCCGCGCCTCCTTGGGCGTTCCTGGCCTGTTCATGCATCCTGGTTTCCACCATTCCAGGCCTGAATACAAATGAGCAGATCTCTTGGGCCTCAGTTGCCAATTGCATGGCCAGACTCTCCTCAGCGGCCTTTGCTATACAGTATGCGGCTATACCAGGGGCTTGCAGATCAGCCGCGCCTGATCCAAAGAAGACGGCAAAACCTGACCCTTGTTTTTTCAACTCAGGAACCAACCATTTAACCATCTGAAACGCCCCGGTCAGGCTCGCGTTCATCACATCCATAAAATGATCTTCGCTCATTTCCCATAAATATTGACCAGGACGCAGCACACCTGCGCAATGGACAAACCCTGCAAAGTTTCCCATGGACGCGCAAGCTTCAGCCATTTCCCGAGCGACAGTGTCGTTTGAAGCGTCACCGATAACTGCTTTTATTACAGCGCCTTTTTCCTCTAATTCATCATTCAGGGCTAACAGGGCCTCTTCTCCCCTGGCGTTGATCACCAGCCTGGCCCCTTTTGAGGCCAAAGCATGGGATAGGTCCGCGCCTATGCCGTGGGAAGCGCCTGTAACGGCAATGGTAGTGTTGCTCAAGTTTCCGGTGGCCTGATCGCTCAATTTTAGTACCCCATAGTTTGGCTTGTAAATATTATTGATCTGGAATCAACTGCTTTACTTAATTATGTGGCTT
>CAZFJT010000051.1:2181-8466 GCA_964519135.1 uncultured Syntrophales bacterium
CCATATAAGCGGCCTAGATCAATTATGTGTTTTTACTTTTGGCTGATACTAAATTGATAATGTCCTCCCGCACTATGGTCAAGGATGGGATGAACAACAATATGAGCACAGTTGAGGCCAGTAGACCAAAAACCACGGTAATGACCATGGGTTTCAGAAATTGCGCCTGAACACTGGTTTCCATCATTATTGGAGTAAGTCCGCCTATGGTGCTCAATGTAGTGAGTATGATCTGTCTGAATCTATTTTGAGCTCCCAATAAAAGAGCGTCATGAACGCTTTTGCCATTCTCAACCTCTCTATTGGTGGCTTCTATGAGCAAGAGGGAGTCGTTTACCACAATACCTGACAGCGCGAGCACACCGAACATGGAAAGAAGTGTAAAATCCATTTGAAACAACTTGTGACCAAAGAGTATGCCTATAAAAGAAAACGGGATCGCGGCCATTATGATCAGGGGTTGTGTGTAGTTCCTAAACATATTCGTGAGCAGGATAAAAATAAGGAACAGGGCCACGATGAATCCTTTGAACAAGCTGCTCATGGACTCATTAGTCCTCTCTTGTTGGCCCTCCAAAAGGATATCGATTCCGTACTCCCTTTCGAGATTCGCGAAAAAACCCTCTGATAGTTTTGTCAGAACCTCCCTTGCATTGGCTTTGGACTCATCCACGTCCGCTGTAACAGTTATAGCCCGTCTTCCGTATATCCTCTGTATAACAGCCGGACCCTGATCCTGCACGACATTGGCCACTTGCAGGAAAGGTATCTCTTTTCCCTCAGCGGTTCGTATCTTAAGATTTTCCAGATCCCCTGGGGCCATCCTCTCATCTTCAGGGTACATAACCCTTATGGTTACTTCATTCCTTCCCCTTTGAACCTTTAAGGGCTCTTCCCCCCAAAAGGCCGCCCTGACCTGTCTCGCCAGATCGGTCAATGTTATTCCCAGTTGCCTGGCGTCTTCTTTCAAGGACAAGCGGAATTCCCTTTTTCCATATCTATAAGATTCATTTATGTCCTCAACACCCTCGAATGTGGACAGTTCCGATCTTAGGTCGGCTGACGCGGCCAGCAAAGAGTCGAAATCATCCCCTAATAACTGGACCTCTATGGGTTGTCCTCCAGGTGGACCGGCCCCTACGTTGGCGTTGAATGTCAAAGCCACAGCTTCAGGAATCTCCCCTGTGATTTCGCGCCACCTTGCCAGCATTTTCTGTGAAGGAACACCCCTTTCCTCTGAAGGAATAAGCATTACGATCACTTCAGCCACATGGCTACCAGTGTCCTGGCCTATTGGATTTGGAGTCAATTGCTCGCCGGCCAAGGAAAAAATGTGCCTTATTACGGACTGTTCACCTTCCCTTGGGAATTCTCGGGCCATCTGTCTCGCGGTTCTCTCCAACTTCTGAATCGCGGCTTTGGTGGTCTTTATATTGGTTCCCTCAGGCAGGACCAGCGAAGCGGTCAATCGGTCCGAATCCATCTTGGGAAAGAGCACGAATGTCACCCTGCCCCCTGCCACAAGACCGAAGCATATTATTAGAATAGCTAATACAGCGGAAAGAAAATAGTACCGCCTGATCATTATCCAGTCCATCAGAGGAATGAACTTTTCCGCGATGAACCGTTTTAACCACGCGTCTACCTTTAGCCTCAAATTCTCAAGGAATATAAGGGGATTCCACGGGATGGCCTCGTTTTCTTTTGGACGCATGTGGGCAAGATGACAGGGCAGGATAATGTATACCTCAGCCAGGGAAACCAGCAATACCGCAATAATGGCCAAGGGAAAAACCATCATGAGCTTACCCATGACTCCGGCCACAAAGAGCATTGGAGCAAAAGCAACTATGGTGGTGGCCACCGCGTTCATGACAGGGAACGCCATTTCCCTTGTCCCATTTAAGGCCGCCTCCATTGGGGGGACACCCTGCTCCAGTTTCTGGTATATATTTTCTCCTATTACTATTGCGTCATCCACAACAATACCGAGCACAACTATGAACGCGAACATGGATATCATGTTGAGCGTGTAACCATATAAACTAAGGAAGAAAAACGCTCCCATCATGGATATTGGAATTCCCAAGGCTACCCAAAAAGCGACCCTGACCCTCAGGAAAATCGCCAAAATTACTATAACCACCAACAATCCCTGTAAACCATTCCTGACCAGCAAGCTCAAACGGCTCATAATAAAAACAGAGTCGTCATCCCAGTATTGCAGCCTCACGGAATCGGGTAACTCCTGATTCTTCCTTTTTACATAATTCCTGACCTTTTCCGCGATCTCTACAGCGTCCTGGCTTGTGGTCTTTTGAACTTTGACCACTATGGCCCGCTTTCCGTCCATTTTGGCTTCAATATCCACTTCTTCAAATGTATCTATGATTTTTGAAGCTATTGCGCTCAATGGTATTGAAGTTCCATCAGACCTGGAGATTATTACAAGATCTTCAAATTCCTTAGCTCTGTATCGCCTACCCTTTGCCCTGAGCATAACCTTTCCTGATTCGGCCTGTATGGTTCCAGCCGGTAGATCCAGGCTATTACTCTTTATTAATTCAGCCACCTTGGACAGGGTCAGCCCATATTTGCGGAGATTGGCCTCAGGTATCTCAACCCAGATCTCATGTTCCCTGTTTCCGAACAGGTCCACCTGGGTCAAACCAGGCATCCTTAAAAGATCATTTTCCACTTCCTGGGCCACGTCAAATAGCGCCTGCTCACTGAGATCCCCATAAACCGACAACTTGATCACCGGCCTGCTTCTGGTTATCTCAACTATGATCGGTGTTTCAGATTCCTCTGGGAATGTATCTATTTGATCAACAGCGTTCTTTACGTCGTCCAGGACCTTGGTTACGTTCGCTCCGGCTTCCAGCTCGGCCAACACCGTCACACTGCTTTCTACGGCCTTTGATGTGACCTTTTTAATACCCTCAAGCCCTGATATTTCCTCCTCTATTTTCACGCCGATGGATTCTTCTATCTCATCCGCTGAAGCGCCCTTGTAAATAACAGTGACTCGGATCATGTCCAGAGAGAATTCTGGCAATGTCTCCCTTTGCATTGTCGCGGCGCTATACCCTCCCATCATTAAAAGGAAGATCATCATTAAATTCACAACTGAAGGTCTATCAAGACCCCATTGAATCAAGCTTTTCATATTTAATCAAACCTGTAGAATAACGTAAACATTAGAGAATCCTGTTAAGACCTTAACTCCGATAAGAGAAACAACCATTAATAGGCGCCTTGAAAGCCCATTCCATAGGCTCTGAAAGTCACAAATTATTCCTGGCTATCCTCAACTACGCGTACAGCCATGCCTGGAATCGGCGTGGAAATTGGAGAAACAATGATCTTGTCACCATCTGATATCCCTTCTGATACCAGCACATGATCCCTGTCGCGCATAACTGTTTTCACTTCCCTGATCTCAAGTTTTCCGTCTTTGGCGAGGTATACTTTGTCTCTGTGCAAAGCGGCCCTTGGCGCCCTGACCACATCCTTGTATGTTCTCCCTTCCAAAGCCACATCCACGAACATGCCGGGAACCAGTGGAGGAGATTCGCCAGGAACAACGTTCTTATAAGGATCCTTCACTTCAACCACCAATGGCACAGTCCTTGTGGCCACATCCAATTGGCCGGTCATCCTTGTGACTTTCCCTCGCCACACTCTAATATTGTCCGACCATTTAAAGGTAACCTCGGCATTGGGCCCATATTTCCTGATGAGTCTGTTTATCGCGTTAACATCTTTCCACGTTTCACTATTGCTCTTGAACTTTTTCATCACCTCTAGATGGATCATTTTAAAGGAAGACAGATTTACGATTATTTCCATTGCTGAAATATCAAATATGGAGGCTAGTTTTTGGCCTACAGGGGCATATTCTCCTTCTTCAGCGGATTCAGAAGTGACCCTTCCATCAAAAGGGGCGCTGATGGTGGTCTTTTCAAGCTTGAGCTTAGACATCTCCAATTGAGCCTTTGTGGCTTCGATTTTAGCGTCGATTACATCCACCTGGGATTTCATAAGAGCCAATGCGTTCTTCTGGGCCAATAGAGCAGTCTCTCTGGTCTTTGCCTCAATCGCCTGCCTGTCCACTTCGCTCTGGGATACCGAGGCCGTATCAAGCAGACTCCTTTTTCTTTCAAGCTCGGCCTCTGCAAGCTTGAGCTTTTCCTGTTCCAACTCCAGGTTCAGCCTTATATTTTCCCTTTCCTGAAGAATACGAGCTTTTTCTGCCTCCAGTTGCGCTATTTGAGCCTTGTTGCTCTGCACACTAAGCTTGAATTCCCTGGGATCAATCTGAATCAATTTTTCGCCTTTATTCACAAAATAACCCGGCAGGAGATTTGGAGACACTTCCACGATTATCCCAGGCGCCTCAACTATCACATCCATGGTGGTCTTTGGAGTCACTGTGCCGTTCTCTTTTACCCAAACCTTGATATCCTCTTTCTTAGCGGTCTGGGCCTTTAGCAACGGACCCTCGGACTTTATAACCTTCTTTGGAGGCGTGGGCCTTGTGGCCTTTAAACCAACGAATCCCGCGACTCCAATGGCTAGTATCACTGCGCAAATTAATACTGTTTTTATTATTGGTTTCATTTTGCTCCAACCATGTTTATCAAGTCAGGCCCTTGAATATGCCCAAATAGGTTCTTGAGAACTTAAGGCGCGCAAAATCATCAAAGCTAAATTGCCTTTCATGTAAATATAACTCACAAGAGCCTTAGTCCACATTAAAAAATCAACAATCAGTGAAGGGCTTGAACAAAGGCGTTCAAAATTTCACATCTATTATTGTGTCTGACGCCGACTGTCGATGGTTGTATATGTATGGGGTTGACCTGCTTCTGATGAGGGAATGTTCCTGAGCCTGCGAATTGAACCGAGCGAATCGGAACGCCGGTCAACCGGCTCACCCAAGGAAAAATTAATCCTATGAGAATAAGCGCATTTCTGCAGGCAATGCAATATGGCAAGTTTATCTCTACATTTGCGTTGCTGATTTGGATAGACCGAGTGCGTTTAGCGGTTGCCCGTGGGCTCACATCTTATAACCTAAATCCACATTGACACAAAGCGCAATTCTAACTATACTTTTGATCCCTTCAATCTACTTTCCAGGCCTTTTTGCGGGGCAAGAACCGAATGGCAGGGATCTGTTATGGGCTTAATCTTAAAGCTGTCTCATTGGATCGATACCATTAATGAATGGGTGGGACGAGGAGTCTCATGGGTCACGCTCCTGCTGGTGCTGGTGGTTTTCGTTGATGTTGTGATGCGCTATGCGTTCAGGACCAGTTTTGTTTTCACCCAAGAGATGGAATGGCACCTCTTTGCTTTTATTTTTTTGATGGGCGCCGGGTACACCCTACTTCATGATGGTCATGTGAGGGTTGACATCATCTATCAGAGACTCGGCCTCAAAAGCAGGGCTGTAGTAAATTTGATCGCAGTCATATTCTTCCTTATTCCCGGTTGCTACATGATCATAGATACATCAATGGCCTTTGTGCTCAATTCATATCACATGATGGAGGGATCACCTGATCCTGGCGGAATTCCCTACAGATTCGTTATAAAAAGCGCTATTCCCGCTGGCTTTACACTGCTTATGCTACAAGGGATCTCTCTTGGCTTAAAGAGCTTTCTAGTGCTTATGGGCAAAGAAGTGGAGGGTTATTAAGGGTATGGAAGCGCTCTTCATGGATTACCTCGCAGCCTGGATGTTCCTGGCCTTGACAATTCTCCTACTCGCGGGATTTCCGGTTACCTTCACCCTATTGGGGACTTCTTTGGCTTTTGGGCTAATAGGGTTCGGATACTCGTTCTTTGATCTGTTGCCTCTTAGAATCTGGGGCAGGATGCAAAATGTGACGCTCATAGCAGTGCCGTTATTCGTATTTATGGGTGTTATGCTGGAACGATCCGGATTGGCCGAGGATCTTCTGGATACAATGGGGAAACTATTCGGAAGGATAAAAGGCGGCCTTGCTGTTTCAGTGGTTGTTGTTGGGGCTTTATTGGGCGCTTCCACTGGAATTGTGGGCGCTACAGTGGTCACAATGGGATTGCTGTCCGTACCGACCATGCTACGAAGGGGATACCAAAAGGAGCTGGCCACAGGGACAGTGTCTGCCTCCGGAACTTTGGGACAAATTATACCGCCAAGTATAGTGCTCGTGCTTGTGGGAGACATAGTGGGCGTTCCTGTGGGTGATCTTTTCATAGGCGCTGTCCGGCCGGGATGGGTGTGGGTGGGCG
>CAZFJT010000051.1:8476-10697 GCA_964519135.1 uncultured Syntrophales bacterium
CCTGTATATAATTTACATACTCTCAATAGCTTTCATGAAGCCATCTTGGGCGCCTCCAATACCCTGGGAGGAGCTTAAAGAATTCACAGGAAGCCGGATGTGGAAGGAGATCGCAGCCGCGCTTTTTCCACCGCTGTTTTTGATGGTCGCAGTATTGGGCTCCATATTCATGGGCATAGCTTCCCCAACAGAGGCCGCGGCTGTTGGGGCGGTTGGCGCGACTTTACTGACATTGGTCAACCGACGATTCAACCTGAGCATGTTACAGGAAGTAATGCGCACAACCATGAAGCTCACATGCATGGTATTCATAATCCTGGTGGGAGCAGCGGCATTTGGTCTGGTATTCAGGGGTTTAGGCGGTGACGAGCTTGTCCGGGGATTCCTATCCGGGCTGGCTGACCAGTACAGCAAGAACATGGTGCTTTTCATAGTAATGGCCGTTATTTTCATAATCGGCTTTTTCCTTGATTTTATTGAGATCACATTCATACATGTTCCTGTCCTTGCGCCCATCATGATCGAGTTTGGATATGATCCCCTTTGGTTCTGCATCCTATTGGCCGTCAATCTTCAGACTTCATTCATGACACCCCCATTCGGTTTTTCACTTTTTTACCTCAAGGCGGTTACACCACCGGAGATAGAGACCGGCCACATATACAGGGGAATTGTGCCTTTCGTCATTTTTCAGCTCATAGGTTTGTTCATTGTGGTTATGTTCCCTTGGTTGGTAACATGGCTGCCAAAGATAGTGTTCTCCAGTTAACTCTCTAGAGACCGAGGATGGGCTGGTTCATCCTCATAAATCAATATTGGGAACAGCCGTAGAATCTTTAGGATCAAGCGGCATAGCTTTTCAGGAGGTATTCTATGAAGAGACGCGAATTCTTGACAACTACCGGTCTGGCGGCAGCCGCGGGCGCAACCGTAGCAGCCCCTGCTGTATGGGCAAAGGGCAAGACCTATAAATGGAAAATGGTTACTTCATGGCCACCTAACCTGCCAATACTTCAAACAGGCGCTGAGAGATTTGCCGCGAGGGTCAAAGAGGCCACTGAAGGGCGCATAGATATCCAGGTATTCGCAGGCGGAGAGCTGGTTCCACCCCTGGAGTATTTTGAGGCGGTTTCTAAAGGAACAGTTGAGGTCGGTAGTGGCGCTTCCTACTATCAGGCCGGCAAATGCCCTGCTGGGCAATGGTTTTCAGCAGTGCCATTCGGCTTCAACCCCCAGGGCATAAACGCATGGTTTTATAGCGGCGGTGGTTTGAAGCTTTGGGAAGAGGCTTACGCTGATTTCAACGTGGTTCCCAGGCCCCAGGGTAACACTGGGGTTCAGATGGGCGGATGGTTCAGAAAAGAGATGAAGACAATAGACGATTTTAAGGGCCTGAAAATGCGGATTCCCGGCCTTGGGGGCAAAGTGGTGAGCAAGGCGGGCGGAACCGTGGTCCTGTTACCAGGCGGCGAGATATTCACATCCCTGGAAAGGGGAGTTATTGACGCCACAGAATGGGTGGGCCCATTGCATGACTTGAGGATGGGTTTTTATAAAGCGGCCAAGTACTATTACTATCCTGGTTGGCATGAGCCAGGCACCTGCTTGGAAGTTATTTTCAACAAAAAAGTTTACGACAGTTTGCCAAAAGATCTCCAGACCATACTGGACGCGGTTGCCATGGAAACCAACCTCTGGAGCTTGAGCGAATTCGAGGCCCGCAATGGCGCGGCTTTGGAGGAGCTTATCAATAAGCACAATGTCAATCTGAAGCCCTTTCCGCCGGAGATGTTGGCTGATCTACGCAAACTCGCGGAAGAGACCCTTGAAGAGGAAGCAAAAAAAGACGCGATGTCCACAAAGGTCAATGAAGCCTTCAAAAAGTTCAAGAAACAGTTGGGACCATGGGGAACAGTGTCTGAGAGGGCCTACTACGAAAACATAGCCGGTAAGTACGCGTTGAAGAAATAAGCGCCTACTACAACTCGTGAGACAATTAAGCCTCGATCATTATGGTCGGGGCTTTTAATCTTTTAAGTTCCACAATTCCTAACATACGCTCCCACTCTTGGCGCCGGTATCCTCAATGTATGAAGGATCATTATTAAGTAAAAACCACCCTGGACAGCAAGGAAAAACTTTTGGCGTTTACTGTAAAAATAGTATTCTCAGGAATTCCAGAGGGTAATTTCTCAGTTGTTGGCGGCAGGGAGAAGAGAGC
>CAZFJT010000052.1:0-1483 GCA_964519135.1 uncultured Syntrophales bacterium
AGAACGAGGATGATATTGACTTACGCTCTTTGCTCATTCGCAAATTTTGGCAGCTTGGGCATACTCATAGGCGGCCTGTCATCATTGGCGCCTTCACGTAAACAAGAAGTTACCAGCATGGGTTTAAAGGCGCTTCTAGGCGGGCTTCTCGCGGGATTTTTAACTGCTTCGATCGCTGGAATCCTTGTTTCAGTGCAGTAATTGCCCTGGATCTTTCGCCTTAATACATCTGTTTTAGGGCTATAAACACTTTTATGATCATGCGCGGATATCTTTAGAAAGGAACCTCAAACTTGTCAAATCCTAGTGAAATAATAGAACTTCTGTTGAACCTTGCCAAGATAGCTTACAAAGCTGAACATGAATCAGGCAAGATAGTTTTGGAAATACCGAATACAAAAATCCCTAAACTGATGTCCAGTATGGGCAATATGAGCTTGGAGGAGGAAGTGGGTAGGGTCCCTGGTCTCACAGGGTACAAGGTTAGACCCGGCCTATTAAAAACCAAATTGGAAATTCAATATAATCCTGAGAAGATTCCCTATGATCTTTGGGAAAGCCTGATGGGAACTTCTAAGGCGCCGGATACGATCGCTTCGGTTACTGACAGGCTTAAAAGCTTGTTCACGTCCTGATCAAGGGCATATCGACCAATGCCAAAGACTATTTCACGTCTACGGTTGTGTCCAGAGTAAGCTCCAAGACAGTTTTTGAAAGAGCGGAAACTACCTTTGTGAAACGTAGGAAATCCAATTTGTCAATGGTATCTTCAGAAGTGTGATAGTAAGGATACCTCATGAAGGCCGTATCAGTTACCATAACAGCTTTATAGCCGGCCTGCCAAAAAGACCAGTGGTCCGAATAGGATAGCCCGGGTATTATGGAAGGCCCAGCGAGACCCTCAGAAGGAATGTGCGCGTAATTTCTGAATCTACCCACAATATCCTTTAAAGCGTCCTTTGAATCAGTATTGCTTGTAAACCCTATGAAGTCGCCCCTTGTGTGATTAAATACCAAGTGTAATGGGGGAGGTATCTGTTGTGAGCCCGGTTCATCCGTAAAATAACCGAGCATCTCAAGGCATACCATGCAATAGACTCTTTCGTCTCTTTTTGCCAGGTCAAGGGCGTAAACAAGGCTCCCCATGTCCGATGAATGAAAATACGGGGGCTCTTCGTTGACAAAGGCCACAAACCTCACGGTGCGATTGGATATAAGAGATTTTGACTTCACAAATCTCGCTATTTCTATCAATCCCGCCACGCCTGAGGCGTTATCGTCCGCGCCTGGACAATCCACAGTATCGTAATGCGCGCCTACTATAAGTGTTTGGGAATTCCCGGCTCCGGCTATGGTCCCTTCAATGTTCCTGACAGTATATCCGTCTGAAGTGGTGGTCCGTTGGGAGCGTATGTCCAGCCCGATCTCCATAAAGCTTTTTTCTATATATGTGGCGGCTTCTTCAAGGGCCCCGGGCTTGGAG
>CAZFJT010000052.1:1493-6850 GCA_964519135.1 uncultured Syntrophales bacterium
ATATTGGAGTTGTGTTTCATCATAGGACAAATCAATGGGACCCGCATATGACCTGCCTGGCATGTCAATATCAAACATCCGGCTCAATTGCTTTTCCTTGGCCTTGGCTATTGATGAGCCTCGTCTTCCTGGAACGAAATGTGTGTAAGACTCTGCAAGGGATACCAGAAAAGGTGGTTCTTTGCTTGAGGAATCGCTTGTGAGAAGAGATCTCAAATGCTCCAGGACCATGATCTTTGTGTCGCGCATATTCTCAATGCATCGCTTTATGGAATGAATCATTGGGTTGCTTTGCCCTGTTGGTAAAGAACAGAAACACACAAAAAGAGTTAATAACGCAAGGCAGATTACCGTACGCGGAGTTTGGATTTTTCTATCCTTGCCAATTCAGGAGTTACCAGGCTTCCAATGTAAAGATAGTCTTTGGTCTCTACAACACTGGTATTCAGGGGATAGGCGGTGTTCGGGTCCTGAAGATCCAAGACTACCTCTCCCTGGGTGTTTGTGGCTATAATATGTCCATATTTTATGGCTTTTGGTCTTAGAAAACTGGGCATTCTCTGGAGAATCTTTCTTATAGTGGGGCTTTCGGAATATTTGTCCAAAAGGGGGCTTCTTGGGGAAACAATGGCAATCCAGAATCTCTCGTTAATCCCAGTTGATATGTTGTCAGGAAAGCCGGGTAATCCCTCCAAAAACGTGTCGGTTTGACCCTTTTTTTCTCCCGCGATCCAATGCCTCAGAACCTTGTATTCACCAGTTTCATTTACAAGGACAAATTTCTGGTCATGACTTACACAAACTCCATTGGCAAAGCTTATATTCTTCAGAAGAACCTCTGTGCTCTTTTTCTCAGGATCATACACAAGCAGTCGGCCTTTTTTGCCGTGCTCCATTATTTCCAAAAGGCTGCCTTCCATTGTTCCGCCTGATTCTTTTGCCCCGAATTTTATGGAAGCGTCAGAGAAATAAATTTTACCGTCCTGCGCGACGTCCACATCATCCGCATACTTAATCGGAATACCATCAGCCTCGTCTGTAAGAACCGTCACTTTTCCGGACTTGTCTATGGACAGTAATCCCCTGTAAGCGTCAGCCACTATGAGGTTCCCTGACGTGTCAAAATCTATCCCCAAGGGTCTGCCGTTTGTATCAGCCCAGTCTTCGGGGCTGGTTCCATCGGGTTTTAATCTTACAATCACTCCCTCATGGGTGGCCGCGTATATTCTCCCTTCAGAATCCAACGCTATGTCTTCAGGACCGTGTTTGCCTCCAAGGGGAAGCTTTTCAAGGCCCTTGAGCTTTTCATTTGGAGCGAATGCGCCTTTATATCCTGGATTGGGTGGCGCTTTCCATGCGACAGGATCTATGGGGACCGGCCAGAACAAGAAATAAATTAATAATATGGCTATCAGTAGAACAATTGTGAGAGATACTTTTCTAATCATGATCCAGCACTCCAGAAGGATTTCTCGCGGCCGTTAAAACTACCTTTAATAGAAACGCAAAAAAATTAAATCCACGGTAAAATAGCGCTCCACAGTCCTATTTTTATCCTGATATCAAATATGACCAAGGACTCCAGGGGTAAATATTACGCCAAAGACTTGAAATCAATCATGAAGGTATTTCCAGATCCAACTTTTACCTTCTTTTTGATCATCTTTGTCAAAGAGCAGCCCAGCCACCTTATTGAAAATATCAGAAAGCTTGATAACACCAACCAGCTTATGGTCCTTTTCCACGGGCAGAAGGGAGATCCTGTGGTTGGTCATAATATCAAGGGCCTCTAATATGCTCTGATCAGGAGCGACAGTTTCCTCAAAGGGCGTTATCAGGTCCTTGACAGGTGAAAGCGCCTCTCCAAGCTCACACGCGCCTTCTGTGTCGTCGCACAGATGCCTTACATTCCTTAGTAAATCAATAAGCCTTATGAAACCAAGGAGATTGTAGTTATCATCCAACACTATCGGCGTTGAATGTCCATGGGTTAACTTTTCATCTTCAGTGAGGATTCTCAGAATCCTGATCGCGTCTCTCACTGTGGTGTCTCCCCTTAGTTGGGGCCATTCATTACGACTGATCATCAGTCTGGAAACCGGCACGGAACGAGGCATTGGCGCACCTCCAAAAATTAGCTCTGGAAAATGGATTAATATCCATAAATCATCAAATTCTTGATCCATCAGAATGTCAGAATATTACATTTGCCCGTCCCGACTGTCAATCTGAGCTTTAAGGAACGTGAAGTTCAGGGGTGTCAAATTTTTTGATTGTTCCCTTTGTTAATGTTTTCTTGCCATTGCGGACTGGATTGTAGTAGGATTAAGACGTTTTTACGCTGAGTAAATCCCTTGCATTGGATTGAAAAGCATTATTTTTTTGGTGTGTTGCAGGTCCCCAAATATGGGGCTCTTGTGGCTTGGGGTTTTGATCTACTACAAAATCAAGTACCGATGTACTAAATGTTATTTTTCTTAAGGGGGGATCCTTGCGAAAATCTCCAAACAAAAAAAATCCCGAAGGATTCAGTTTAATTGAAATGATGGTGGTGGTGGCAATCCTAGCTATCCTGCTCGCAGTGGCGGTTCCATACTACATGGCATATAAAAAAACCGCATGCGACAGGGCCGCGCAGGCGGACATACATAATTTCTCCGCTTGCCTGGAAAGGTTCCAGGTTGAGGTTGGAGACATGAACTGCAATGTATCAAATTTTGAAACTGCAATAGACATAGGGTGGTTTACAGGGCCTTACTATGGATGGGGAGGAACCAACAACAAGTGCTCAGTGGTCCTCAGACAAGTGAACGATGAAGTATGGTCATGCGCGATGCACGGCTCTGAGCCAACAGAGGACGCCGGCGTTCGCTACGTTTACAGAACCAGGTTGCCCGGAGGGGTTGATCTGCCGGCCACAAGGGGAGAATGCTGGGGTAAAAGATATGGGGGGCCTAATGATAAATGCTACACATCATCAATCATCCAAAAAAAAGAAGGAGATGATTGTATTTTAGATGAACCCAAGGGATCAAAAGATTGTGGCAAGATATTGGGCGCGGATTGATCTCCTTTACGTTAGTTAATAGATAGGCTTTAAATGGTATTAAAATTCCGTTGCAAGTCAAATAATAAACGACCCATTGTTGGGGACCTCTAAGTCTCTGCGGATAGTCTACGCTTCTTTTCAGCATATCTGGCCAGGGCTGACAAGGCTATTATAGCCCTTTCAGGGCTTGGCAGCACCGAGACACCATAATCCTGGAGCATTTGGGTGAACGGCTCGGATCTGGTGTAAAAGGACCCTCCCACAAAGGGTTTCCCATGCCTGGCAGCGAGTTCGGACATGTCTTTGCACTGATTGTGTATGAAGTCGTCCGCCATCTTGCGCGCGGCCTCAGGATCAGGGGTCATGGCTTTGAATGTTTGATATACCCTGTGAGACGGCATAAGCACATACATGAAAAGGCTGTCCACAGATTCGTCTTCCATGAGAATATTTGGGATTGTCCTGGAATAATCATTTGGATCTCTATTGAAAGTAATATCCACAGGGTTACCCACACTTGCGGTATGTGGAACCACTTTCATTAGAGCTTTCACAGTGTTTTCAGAGAATTTTGCCAAGGCCATTCCGTGTCTTTCAGCAGTGTCGGCCGCGCAGGCGCCTGGGCCCCCAGAGTGGCTCAGTATGGCCAATCTGTTGCCATTTGGAATAGGTTGTGCGCCCATCACGTAACACATATCGAACAGTTCGGCCATGGAACGGGCTCTTGTAACACCACATTGATTGAATACACCGTTGTACAAATGATCAGAACCCGACAGCGCGGCCGTGTGTGACAACGCGGCCTTTCGTCCCGCCTCTGATCCACCAACATAATAGGCGACTATGGGCTTCTTTTTTGAGACCTCTTTTGCCACTCTTATGAATTCGCGCCCCCTTCTTATTGTTTCAACGTACATCGCGATCACTTTGGTTTTAGGGTCCATGCCCAGGTATTCAATGCAATCCGTAAGGTCCGTCATCGCCTCATTTCCAACACTTATGGCCTGGCTGAAGCCCAAACCGAATTTCTTTAGGTACGCGAACATCTGGGTTACAAAGCTGCCGCTCTGGGACGCCATTCCTATGAAGCCGGGACCTGCGTCATTTGGGAAGAATGTGGTATTTAGATTAATCTCAGTGTTAACAACGCCTATGCAATTGGGACCCACCATTCTGATGTTCCACTCCGCGCACTCGTCCAGAATACTCTGTTGCAGTTTTTTCCCTTCTGCGCCCATTTCCGCAAATCCCGCGGATACTACAACCGCGTTTTTTACGCCCTTTTCCCCGCATTCTCGCAATATGCCAGGGACTATTTGCGTTGGGATTACCAGGACCGCAAGGTCCACTTTTCCTGGGACGTCCTTAACGGAGCTATAGGCCTTGAAGCCCTGTATCTCGGCCTGCTTCGGGTGTATAGGATAGATCTCCCCCTGATACCCTGTTGCCACCAATTGGGCCAATTGTACGCTTCCCATACCCATGGGATTGTTTGACGCGCCCCAAAAGGCTATGGTCTTGGGATGCATAAGTTCGTACAAAGGGTGATCTTCTATATTATTCATTCAAGGCCTCCAAATATCGTTCATGTCATTGAACATTGTTTACGAAAGCAGACAAAAAATTTACTCTACCCCACTCCGATCAGTATCAGCGGATATAAGAGTCAAGATAAACATTGACCCCCACCAACACGCGTACCCCAGTACCCCTGAAATCAGGCACAGGGGCGCAAGAAGGAGTGAGGAGTAGAGAATAATTTTATCACTGGGCCAAATTTCTCCAAAGAGCATAATCCAGGCGCCAAGGCCCATTGACCCAAAAAAGACTATAGCACAGACGATACCCGATAAGAGGCGTTTTTTGTCCATGGCTGCTATAATGCCCCTTTCCTAAACATCAATGGAATCGTATCAGGAGATAAAAATTTAATAAATGACCAAGTCCAATAAAACCGAAAACTATAATGAGAACAACCACTCTGAAAATACTTTCATTGATGGAATACTGCCATTAGTGGAAAAACCGGGCCGTTATACAGGCGGGGAAGTTAACGCGGTGATCAAGGATCCCGAATCGGTGAAATTGCGTTTTGCTCTAGTTTTTCCTGATGTTTATGAAGTGGGAATGTCCCACCTTGGGCTGAAGATTCTTTATTCCATACTAAATTCCAGGAAAGATATCCTAGCTGAGCGTTGTTTCGCTGTATGGCCGGACATGGAGGAGAAACTAAGGGAGAAAAACGCGCGCCTCAGATCCCTGGAGAACGGACTTGATTTGAAGAGCTTTGATGTGATCGGGGTTTCCC
>CAZFJT010000052.1:6860-10694 GCA_964519135.1 uncultured Syntrophales bacterium
CCTTTTAAGCTCCCAAAGGGGCCACAAGGATCCAATAATACTCAGTGGAGGACCTGTTACCGCAAATCCTGCGGTATTCGGCCAATTCTTTGACGCAATGGCTATTGGTGATTCAGAAGAAATGGTCCTTGAGATCGCTGACTTAATAATAGCCTCAAAGGAAAGGTCGGAAGATCGCGATGGGATATTGTCAGAGTTGGCTTCCATAAAGGGTTTATATGTTCCGTCCTTTGCCGAGGCCGACCACAAGGTTGAAAGGCGAATCATCAATGATCTTAACAGCTCGCCTTTTCCAACAGATCCAATTGTTCCGCTCTGCGAGACGATACATGACAGAATCGGAATAGAAGTGGCAAGGGGGTGTACAAGGGGGTGTAGATTCTGCCAGGCCGGGATTCTTTACAGGCCGGTCAGGGAACGCAATCCGGAAACCATAAAATCCTTGGCCGAAAAGAGTCTTTTGTCCACAGGCCTAGATGAAATAGCCCTTCTTTCGCTATCCACAGGAGATTATACCCATATCGGGTCATTGATAAGGGACCTAACCCACAGGTGGTCCTCTGATATGGTCGCTCTATCCTTGCCTTCCATGCGCACTGAGACCTTTGATAGGGACATTGCCGAACAGATCAAGAAAGTTCGCAAAACAGGGTTTACCCTGGCGCCTGAAGCCGGATCCGAACGGTTGCGGCAGGTTATCAATAAAGGCAACACAAGAGAGGACCTCATTCAAGCGGTTAAAGGGGCGTTTGAAGCCGGCTGGCAAAGGATTAAGCTCTACTTTATGATTGGCCTCCCCACAGAGACATGGGAAGACCTGGACGCAATCGTTGACACTGTAAAGAGTCTTTCCAGATTATGCGGAAGGGGCAAAATCACCGTTTCAGTGTCAACCTTCATTCCCAAGGCCCACACTCCCTTCCAATGGGAAAGGCAGATCTCAGTGGAAGAGACCAGAGAAAAGCAGGAATACATATCCAGGGGTCTGAGAAAAATCAGGATAAAACCAAAATTCCACAATGCTGAAACATCGTTGTTGGAAGGGGTTATCGCAAGGGGAGACTCAAAAATATCCAACGTTATATTGGAGGCCTATAAAAAGGGCGCAAGACTGGACGGTTGGGAAGATCAATTGCAACCGGACATATGGTTCTCCGCATTTCAGGAATTGAAAATAGATCCTGGGGATTATCTCAAGGAAAGACCTCTGGATGTCGAATTGCCATGGGATATTGTTGATATTGGAATTTCAAAGGAATTTTTGATCATGGAAAGGCAAAGGGCCTATGAAAAAGCCCATACTCCTGATTGCCGGTCAGGGGAATGCCAGGGATGCGGTGTGTGCGACTTTGAATCAATTGAACCGGTAATAGGTACGAGTATTGCTGAGAATGGCGTACACGATCATCAAATCCAAGAAAAAGGCGACATTCAGGTTAGAAGGTACAGATTGAAATACTCAAAAACAGGAAGATCCAAATATCTCAGCCACAGGGACTTGATACGCGCGTTTCACAGGGCTTTTCGCAGAGCCGGGTTCGCCTTGGATTATTCCAAGGGTTTTCACCCTCACCCAAAAATGCGCTTTTCTCTACCAATACCTTTGGGAGTTGAAAGTCATAATGAATATTTGGATTTTGATTTGATTGAAGGGTCTGAGGCTGAGGTTATGGTCAGTGACAGACTTGCAAAAAGCCTGCCCGAAGGATTGAATATTCTAGATTTGCAAGAAATAACATTGAATGATCAACTGATTTCTGACAAAATTAAAGCTGTTATCTATCAACTCAATATGCGCGACAGGATGACGCCCCAGGATCTTGAACAGAGGATTCTGGAGTATAATTCCTTAAAAAGTTTAAATATAACAAAAAGACGCAAAGGTAAGGACAAGACCAGGGATCTTAAGGAGTTTATCAATTGGATTGATCAAAAGGGACCCTCCATAACCATCAGTCTCAAATTGGATAGATCGGGCTCAGTGAATCCGCTGGACGCTTTTTCAGCTTTGATTCCGTTGAATCTTCAAGAGGTGAAGACCCTTGAGATAATTAAAGTGGGGGCTGAGTTCACCTAGTCTGCCGTATTTGCGCCGGAAATTTTATGATGACCAGCGAAATCGTCATTAACGCCACTGATCGGGAAACACGTCTCGCTCTGATCGAAAATGGTCAAGTGGTTGAAATTCATGTGGAAAGAAAGGGTGAGCGCGGCATAGTAGGTAATATATATAAAGGTCGAGTTATTAAGGTTCTTCCAGGAATGCAAGCCGCCTTTGTGGACATTGGGCTCTCGCGGGCGGCTTTCCTGTATGTGGGAGATATTCACAGACGTATCCATGAACCGAATTTCCTTGTGAACGGTGAAGAGGACCACGAAGACGAAGTTACAGAAGAAGAGCTGGAAGCCTCTATTTCAGAGGGCATGGAGCAATTTGCGCCCCAAATAGAAGAGCTGCTTGAAGAAGGGGAAGACATCCTTGTTCAAATTTCCAAAGAACCTCTGGGAAGCAAAGGCGCAAGGATCACATCACACATATCAATACCTGGCCGCCATCTGGTGTTCATGCCCACTGTGGACCATGTGGGAATTTCCAGAAGAATAGAAAACGAGATAGAAAGGCAGCGCTTAAAGGACATTATCCAGGACATCAAACCTTCTTCATGCGGAATCATAGTGCGGACTGTAAGTGAAGGAGAAGATGAAGAAAAACTCAAGGAGGATTTCCACTTCCTCCAGGGCGCGTGGGAAAAGATCCTTGAAAGAGAAAAAATGGCGCCTGCCCCTTCACTGATATACGAAGATTTGGATTTGTGCCTAAGAGGTGTTAGAGATCTGTTCACAGAGAATGTCCAGAGACTCATAGTTGACAATGAGGCCCAGTGCCACAAGATACTGGAGTTCATGGACTCATTTTTGCCCTCCCTTAGGGGTTGTGTGGAGCTTTATACCAATGAGGAGCCCATTTTTGACGCATTCGGTATAGAAATGGAGCTAAACAAAGCCCTCGGCAGAAAAGTCTGGCTAAAATCAGGAGGTTATATAAACATTGATTTCACGGAGGCCCTTGTTGCAATAGATGTTAACACTGGCCGATTTGTGGGTAAAAGAAACCTTCAGGACACCATCCTGAAAACAAATCTAGAGGCCCTGAAAGAAATCGCCTATCAATTGAGGCTAAGGAACATAGGCGGCATCATAGTTGTGGATTTCATTGACATGGACAGGCTCGTTGACAGGGAAAAGGTGTTCAGCGCGTTGCAACAGGAGCTAAAAAAGGACAAACAAAAAACCAACATCATCAAATTCAGTGAACTGGGTCTGGTTCAAATGACCAGGAAGAGGACCAGAGAGAGCCTTACCAGGACACTCAGCGAACAGTGCCCCTATTGCGAGGGAAAGGGATTCCTGAAATCCAAGACCACGATGTGCTATGAGGCCCTTAGGGCAATCACTAAACACCTTGCCCTTGATAACACTCCCAATGTGACACTCAGAGCCCACCCGGAGATTGTGAAGACGCTCTTTGAAGAAGAGAGTGACCAATTGGAGATGATACAGAAATATTATGACACCAGAATTCAATTGGTTCCTGATCATAATTTGTACCAGGAACAATTCGAAATTGTTAACAGGTGAGTTCCCCAAATACTGACCTGGATTATTAGGTCCTGTAGCTGGTGTAAAAGATTTTAGCGCCCTCCCATACCATTGCGCATTCAAAAAATATCATTGAAGTTAAGTTGACCAGCGTTCCGATCCGCTGTGTTAAATTCGCAGGCTCAGGAAACTTCGCGCATCGGAAGCAGGTCAACCCCTATTATGGTTTATCTT
>CAZFJT010000053.1:0-10005 GCA_964519135.1 uncultured Syntrophales bacterium
CATAGAGGTAAGCAGAAAGTACTTTCCCAATATCTCCGCAGGCCTGGATGATCCACGGGTAACGGTCAGGACAGAGGACGCAGTGGCCTATATTGATGGCGCGGATGAAAAATGGGATATTATATTGGTGGATTCCACTGACCCTATAGGGCCTGGAAAAGGGCTGTTCGAGAGACCGTTCTTTGAGAATGTGAGAGACAGGCTCACAGACTCGGGAGTGGCTGTTTTTCAAACCGAAAGCCCCATATTTATGGCGGAGGTATTTAAAAAAGCCGTAGCTGATCTGTCCAAGGTCTTTGGGGACGGCAAGGCGGCGCCTTATCTGGCTGTTGTTCCCAGTTATCCTGGAGGCCTGTGGTCATTCACTATTTGCTCTTTAAATCGATCCCCTGGATTTATGGATATATCCTCTGCTCTTGGAGAAGTATCGCCCGATTTGCAATACTATAATACCGAGATTCATAGGGCCGCCTTTTCCTTGCCTGAATTTGTTAAAAAGATGGTCAATGGACCGGAACTTGGGAATGGTCCTCTAACTCGAGAATAGTAAGAAACTTCAGGTTGTTGGCGTGAAACGATTCTTTTATCAGGATAAGGGCGGTTTGGTCTTTCTTTGCGCTCACAGGGACAAATCGCCTTCTAAGGATAGCGTGACTCTATTTGGATGCCCCATGGACGTGACCTGCTCTTACAGGTCCGGGACAGGAAATGCTCCAAATGAAATCAGAAGATCCTCTGATTCCATAGAAACATATTCACCTTTTTTGAACATGGATCTGGTTGACCTGGATCTCATAGATGTTGGGGATATCACATGTGACTCCAAGTCTCCGGAAAATTGGATTGAACATATTTCGACAGTGGTCGGGAAAACCTTGGAAACTCGCTCAAAATTCCTGTGCCTGGGCGGTGAACACACAATATCCATCGGTATTGCCAAGGCCCTTTTGGAGATCTATCCTGACTTGGTATTCATACAGGCTGACGCTCATGCCGATCTTAGGGACAGTTACGGCGGTCTAAGCGTTAATCACGCAAGCGTTATGAAAAGGATCACCGATCTTATAGGGCCTGATAGGATTTATCAATTCGGTATTAGATCAGGAGAGAGATCCGAATTCCAATGGGCCAGGGATAACAAGACATTGTACGAACTTACAGCCCAGGACATGTCGTGGATATCTGCGGATATAGGCGGCAAACCCGTTTACCTGTCTGTGGACATTGATGTTATGGACCCTTCTTGCGTTCCTGGAGTGGGTAATCCTGAGCCTGGGGGTTGGTTCTACAAAGACATGGAGAGGTTTCTGATGTTTCTAAAGGACTTGAATCTCATATCCGCGGATCTTGTTGAGCTCAATCCCGCGCTGGATAAGTCCGAAGTTTCGTCGATCACTACAGCGAAAATAGCCAGGGAACTCCTATTAATACTCGGAGACACCCCAATAAAATGAGTTCATAGAAACTGATCAATACTTTTTGAGACAAATTGAACCATGGCCCAACAAACAACAATTTTTGGTTTTCCAGGATCAGAGCGCAAAAATCTCCTGGTATTATTATTCTTCAGGGCTTCATGGGCAATTTGCGCGTCTTTCATAGTCTTCGGCATGTCCGCGGACCATGCCTTGGCCCAAACACTAAGGGCCCCACAGCATAACAATAATTGTCCTGATTTAATTAAACTCATAAAGGAGATCACCCCTGCTGTTGTAAACATCCAGATAGAACGTCACGCCCTGCAGAGTGAAAATTCCAACCCACCTCCCCTTTTTAGATCCCCAAGAAACTGGAATGACGAAAACTCCAAGACCAAGCCTTCTTTCCAGCTCGATAGCCTGGGTAGTGGATTCATAGTTGGCCCAAGGGGGTATATTGTTACCAACGCCCATGTGGTGGAGGCCGCTTTAAAAATCCTCGTAACCCTGTCCTCAGGCAAGATTGTCACAGCAAAGGTCATGGCGGTCCATGACAAGGTGGATCTTGCCTTGATAAAAATAAAACCGCCGCATCCATTAAAAAAGGTCAGGCTTGGGGACTCCAATTCAGTGCAAGTGGGACAGTATGTCCTTGCACTTGGCAACCCTTTTGGTCTGGGCTCAACTGCAACCTTTGGGATAATCAGCGGAAAGGGTCGATTTATAGGCCTTGGCGCTGAAGATAATTTCATACAAACTGACGCTTCAATCAACCCTGGAAATTCAGGGGGGCCACTCTTCAATATGGATGGAGAGGTGATAGGTGTAAATACCGCGATAATCGCCTCAGGTAAAGGAATAGGCTTTTCCATACCATCTGATTTTGTCAGGGAGCTCATAAAATCTCCCCAGAGGATGGAGAATCCCACAAGGGCCTGGCTGGGAGTATTTGTGCAAGAGGTTACAAGCGCTCAGGCTAAGAGTTTAGGTCTCAACCGGCCGGCCGGCGCGATAGTTGACGAAGTGATCGAGGGCTCACCTGCCCACTCTGCCGGAATGAAGAAAGGTGACCTGATATTTGAAGTGGATAATGTATCTATCAGAAACGGTTTACATCTTTCCAAGCTTTTGGCAATGGCCAAACCCGGGGACCTGATGAGAATGAAAATTATCCGAAAAGGCGGGACAATGAACATTGACGTGATCTTGGGAACAGTCTCGAATAAACAATAATATTTAATAATGTAAGTCAATGGCCCATTTTTTCCATGGACTCATTTTGGATAATCTCAGCCAGTAGCCTTGTTGCTTCTTCCAAATCATCATTTTCCACAATATATTGAAAATTGTTCATTTGTCTCATTTCATTTGCCGCATTGTTAAGCCTGATTTTCACATCTTCTTCAGACTCCGTCCCTCTCAACTTAAGCCGCTTTTCTATTGTTTGAAGATCCGGGACAGTTATGAATATTCCAACAGACCGTTCTATCCTTTTAAAAACCTCAAGGGCCCCCTGCACATCCACATCAAGAATCATCCTGCGCCCATCGGCTAAAGCCTTTTCCACAGGCCCGGCGGGTGTGCCGTACAGATTTCCGTGAACTTCTTTCCATTCAAGGAGGCCCCCTTTTTCAATACGCTCCTGGAACTCGTCCCTGGCCATGAAATAATAGCTGACGCCTTCTTTTTCACCTGCCCTGGGTTTACGGGTCGTGCATGACACAGAGTACAACATGTCAGGAAATATCCCGGACAGCCTGGTGATTAATGTGGATTTGCCTGCGCCGGACGGCGCGCATATCACAAAAAGTAGTCCTGGTGTTGGGCTTGTCAAAGAAAGCTACTCCTGATATTTGATGGAATGGATCTCGGGTTGATCTTGAACAGTATTGTCATGAAATAACCTTAGAGGTCAATGACTATGGCCCCTGTTCCCTTACGGACTTAAGATTATCCACATTGAGGCGCGCGTTGGGCGTCGCGCCAAGAGAGGAAATTCGAGTTGAATATCCCATGGGTGAAAAGTCCGGCTGAATAATATATAATTGTACCGGATCTTTTAACAATGATGTCAGGTTACCGTGGGATCGGAATTTATTTGGAAATTGGACCCTGATTCTTTAATTTCTAATGGCCTGTGTCACTAATTTGGAGCCTGAAAATGACAAGAAAGATATTTACGGTTTTAATTGCAATAGTTTGCCTTGGCGCTCTTATTTACGGCGGTTTCGCGAGGGAGTTCGTTATTTACGACAATTTGGAGAAATTTGACCATCTCAAAGACGTGGGAATCAAGCTCAAGCTTCCTGGCCACGATCGGAATCCAAAGGGATTCAAGGTGGAATCCAAATGGTTTACAGAACCTGAACTCGTGAACGCAATGACCTTTGAAGGAGTGGGATTATATAAGGATGGGAGGTTGATATCCCATTATCCGGACCTTAGGATGCTTAAAGGCAGGCGTCCCTGTCCCACTTGAATCTGACGCGCGGGCGTGGTTCACGCTTGAACAAGATTTGTATTCCAAGGCCCTTTATTTGAGTAATTGTAGATAGTATTCGAGCTCCTGGGCCCACCTCCAATGTGGACCATAGGCTGGAAAGATTACATGAGCGTTAGGGTTAATTGATAAAACCAGACAAGTTGGCCTCAAAATACAGACAACTAATAGGTATTATGACATTCTTCAGTTATTTCGAAAAACCGATAAAAAAATAGGAAAAATAATTGGAAAGCCTCAGATTAAAGATACAACTGGCAGCCGCGGCCCTTCTTAACATAGGCCTTTTCAGGTACCACTCAATATGTTTCCCAGTATTGAATTGCCATTCATGCCCTACATCAGTATTTTCTTGTCCTGTGGGAATTCTTGGCCAGTTCATCGGACTTGGACTCATCCCCTTGACCGTAATTGGAACAGTGGGCCTGGCGGGTATAATCGCGGGCAGATTCCTGTGCGGATGGGTTTGCCCATTTGGTCTTGTACAGGAGTTGCTATACAAAGTTCCATTCCCCAAATTCCAGATTCCCAGGCACGCCAGATTCCTGAAGTACTTTTTCCTGGGGGGGTTGGTTATTGCAGTTCCCTTATTTCTCACAACAGAATCGTCATTGTATTTCTGTAGACTCTGCCCTGTGGCCACAGTTGAATCCGCAGTCCCATGGGCGATAATCAATGGGACGACCAATGTGACATCATTGGTGATAAGACTGGCGATTTTGTTCGCGATCGTGGCCCTGGTGATGGGACATCGCAGATTGTTCTGTAAGACTGTCTGCCCCATGGGGGCCATGCTCTCAATTTTCAATAGATTTTCCATTATATTCCCCTGGAGAAAAGAGGAAAAATGTGTTGACTGCGCATCTTGCAATAGGGTGTGTCCAATGGAGACCAGGAATCGCAAAGGTAGATTCGGGGTTTATGAGGAGTCCGCGGAGGAGTGCATATCCTGCCTGGAGTGCCGGCAAGGTTGTCCAACATCAGCGATTCGTTTGTGGGGGGGATAAAAGAATAAATGAAATAAAACCGGCGCCCCGTCCATGCTCACGGACGGGGCATTTGGGATTATGAGTCCATGGACAGGTCCACTACACTACCTTGCGCGTTTACCCATACCATGAAAGATGAGGTTTTTCTTTTTTTGGCCCTGGTCTTCACTTCGTTTATGCGCTCCATAGGCATATCTATGGAGGCTGTTTTAAGAAATCTGTTGAGTTCTCTTAGATTCTTAAATTGTTGTACAGTCATGGCGTTCCTCACTATATTTAGGGCCCTTAAGCACATACGGCCTTGAATGAATAATTGCATAATATAACACATCTACATATATGGAGCAACACCACGCTCTCACTATCTGTAATCACTTAGTTATTATGGGCGGGGAGTTGAGAGGAGAGGAAGAAATAATCTGGGAGTGACTTTTGCCTGGTTCGTCTATAACCAAGAATTTACATCTTGAGATTGAAGGTTGCTCTATTGATCTAAGTCCATTGAGCCGCTCAGGGCGGCGGGAGTCAGATGAGCGAAGTTTCCTGAGCCTGCGAATTAAACACAGCGAATCGGATCTTGCGCCGACAGACGTGGGACCGCCTAAGGCCCCTAAATTCAATCATCGGTGTCCACAGTGGCTGTGGACGGCCTATCCGGTATCTCCGTGATTTTGGTGTCCAGGCCCTTCCCTTTTTCATTGGCCTTCTTTCTCTTAGCCAGTTTTCGTGTAGTCTTTTCGAGTCTTTCACTAAGGGTTCTCACAAAGACTTCGTAGAATTGAATTCTTACATCATCCGATTCTCTTTCAAGGACCTTTAGATCCAATTTGATCACAAGGCATGGTTCCCTTGCTATTACGTGCGCGCTCCTTGGACTCTTAGTAAACGCGCCCATCTCACCAAAACAATCACCTTTGGTAAGATCAACTATCTTTCTATTATTCTTTATGATTCTAACAACACCCGAAAGAAGAATAAAGAATGTGGTGTCCACATCCCCTTCCCTGAGAACCACGTAGCCTTTATCATACCTGATGAATGTGCCAAGCCTGGTAACTGTCTCGATTTGTTCCCTTGTAAAGGACCTAAAAAACTCGACCGATTTTATAAGATCGGCCTTTTTGCCGGCTTTAATATCTCTTACCTGGATCTTTTGGCCTTTTAGGGCCTGCTCTAGCTCATTGGCAAAATCCTTGCCAGTTCTATACCTAAGCTCAGGCTCCTTGTCCAACGCGCGTTGTATGACAACATCTACTCCTGCGGGCAAGTCCGGATTATGCTTTAAAACGGACGGCGTGGGAGAGTACCTGATGTTGTCCATCAATTCATAGAGGGTTCTTCCCCTAAACGGCCGCACCCCGCAAAGGAGTTCAAAGAGAACCACACCAAGTGAGTAGAAATCTGTCTCCCTGGTTAGTCTAAGCCCCTTGGTCTGCTCTGGGGACATATAGCTTGGGGTCCCGATGACCTGAAGCTCTGAAGTATTGCCTGATTGAAGGGGCATAGCTATTCCAAAGTCGGTTATTTTAACTCCATGCTCCTCTGTGTACATTATATTTGCAGGCTTTATGTCCCTATGGATTACATTATGGGCGTGCGCGTAATCCAGGGCGTGACAAACGTCCACAACATGCTTCACTACCTGCTCAGGGGTCATGAGGCTCCCCTGTTTGTTAAATGATGTCAGGTCCTGGCCATCCAGGAGTTCCATGGCAATGTAGCAATAGTCTCCATCTTGACCCACATCAAATACAGTAACAATGTGTGGATGAATCAGATTGCCTACGATCCTGGCCTCTTCAAAAAATTTGTCTATTACGTATTTCAGGTCTTTTTTATCAAAGACAAGGTCGAACCGCCTGGTCTTCAAAGCCACAAGTCTGCCTATCATGGGATCCCTGGCCTTGAAAACCTCGCCCATATTCCCCCGCCCCAGAGAGCCCAGGATCTGGTACCTTCCGATGCAGGGGTTTTCTCCGGCTTCGTTGATTAGAGCTTTAAGACTGTCTTCAGATTGCATCTCACTTCGCTTTCAAGCAAGACGTTGGAATTCGTCCCTTACTATAACCAAAAAGATGATGACATGGAAGTTCTCTGATTGACAATAATGATTTAGATACGAAAATATATTGTATGTATATTTAGCCAAAGGAAGCGGCGCCTGGGGTATTTCCCGATGTAATTCGTTAATTTGAGCCCAATGTCAACCACCGACCCATTTGAGGCCCCGCGTTTGCCCACTTTCATATTTTGGGCGACGCTCTTTACAACCGGGCAAAGATCGCCGCGTATGTCCGACAGGTTTCCCTGTTATTTGTGAAAAATTAATTTCAGGGGCCCATTCTTATAATAAGTTGATCAAGGAGAAGAAAATCATGTGTGAATCCAACGCGTATATTGTGGAAAACGGTTCTGAGAGTCTAATCATGGAAAGCGTGAACTTTCTCAAGCCAGATGGCGACAAAATTCATATCAAAAGCATATTCGGCGAGGAGAAGACCTTGGAAGCCAGGATTGTGGAACTGAACCTTGGGGCGCAAAAAATCATCCTGCAAGCGCGTTGAGAAGTTGTATAACGTATTCGAACAGGCTAAAATAAACGGCATAGCCAACTAATATGATTCATCGTATGTTCGGTTGTTAGAAACTGGTTTGGGGGGGACTGGGTCCCCATATTCGGCTTGACACCAGTAATGAAGCTTTGATAAACGAATAACCACTGGAACAGACTGAGCAATCGATCTCTTAACTCCACAAAAGGGGTAAGAATCCATGCAGCCAATGGACACAGTGATAGTCCTTAACGCAGGCTACGAGTTCATGGGGCTTGTATCCTGGAAACGGGCTATGGTTCTTATTTTCAGCAATAAGGTGGAGGTGGTCAAGGAATCTGACAAGATTGTAAAGACCGTTTCCAAAACATATCGAATTCCCGCAGTCATCAGATTACTCAAATTCATTCGCCGGATATATAGACGGGAGGTTCCCTTTAACAGGAAGAATGTTCTCACAAGAGACGGCTACACATGCCAATATTGTGGAGATGAGCATTCGTCCGCGGAACTGACCATTGACCATGTGATACCCAAGGTGCAGGGGGGGGGCAATGAATGGACAAATGTTGTTGCATGCTGCAGGGGTTGCAACATGAGAAAGGGCGGGAGGACACCCCGTCAGGCCTCAATGAGACTGGTCAGACAACCATTCAAGCCCACTATAATGGAAATTATCAATCTGTACCTTGAACGAAAATTCGGCGCGGGCCTGTCCGAAATCCTAGACTTCTAGCTTCCCCAGTTGAGCGCGACCCCGACTATTTTTCCGTCAGGCGCCCAGTTAGGGGCAAAAATTTTAGGTCTTCCATAACCGGCTTTCCACGCCGCGAAAATGGATCGGAACCAAAATGGTTTTGGGAACAGGACAGTTTTTCATTGACACGCCCACACCATGTGATAAGAGGTTGGCACTTCTCACATACTCTTCCATCCCAGTGGAACGCACGCGAACGGCCATTTAGATGCCGTTTTCGTGCTTTATAGGCTAAAATCCGCTCCTGTTCCCGCCTGCGCCCTTGTCTTTTTTCCGTACGACTCAATCCGCCGATCGTCCGGCGACGTGGATGCCACTTCTCACATCCATGTGGGTTTTTCTTTTACGACCTCTGGTATATGTTGTCAAGTATTATTTTTAATTTAAACATTTGTAGGTTTTTTCTAGAAATCGTGTCAGGCAAATCTCATGTTTTAGATTACCAATCATAGCGCGCGTGCGCGGGTTTCTTAAGACTCCGGTAATTCCAATTGAACAATTTAGCGCGCATTTGCCCTTGTGCGTTGCCTTGCCTTTCTTGAATTTTTATGACCAGTGGAGGAACCCATGGATCTACATGTCATAGGTTTCGGATCTTTGAATCTGGACGAAATATGGGAGGCCCCTTTTCCCTTTTTAGAGGAACTCCAATTGGAACCTGGCTCTGAAACAGTTCAAGATATTAACTGGTTTGAGAAATTTTACCCAGAGTTAAAAAGACGAGCGAGACTTTGCGAAATTTCACCAGGGGGGTCTGCGGCCAATACTATTGCGGCCTTAAGAAGAATGGGACTCAAGACCGGCTTTTTTGGCGCTTGTGGGGTGAAGGACTTTGGCGCGTTGAATCTGGAAAGCCTGGGGGACCCCCAGGATCTCGTAATCGCCAAGCTTGACGCGGCAAGCGGCAGATGCGTCTCATTAATGAGCAACAAAGAACCCGGTAGAGACAGGAGGTTGATAATACTTCCGAACGCAAATGACCTTGTCGGGGACTTAAGCCTGGATACCGATTTCTTCAACCGCGCCCAATGGGTTCATATGACCTCTTTTGCTAGTCCCGCGGTGTTGAGATCCCAGGTTAAAGTGGCCTCATGCTTGAGTGAAGGAACCAAATTGAGTTTCGATCCAGGCCCAATATACTCACAGAAGGGCTTTTTGGAACTAAGACCCTTGCTTGAACGGACGGAACTATTATTCGGGGACATGATCGAATTGAAAGCCATGGCAGACAATAGCCGGGACCCCATTGCGTTTCTTTTAGAGGCTGGAGTTAATGCCATAGTGGAGAAACGCGGCCCTGAGGGAATCGCGCTTCATATACCTGGAAAAGAAATATTTAAGCCTGCGGTTAAGGTGTCCGAGGTCAAGGACAGAACCGGCGCGGGTGATGTTGCGGCCGCTGGATTCTTGGCAGGCCGCGTCGCGGGCTTGCAGGACCGGGATTGCCTTGATATGGCGGTTTATGCCGCGGCAAAGAGTATTGAAGGTTTCGGCAGAAGCGCGTACCCTGATAAGAGTTTCTATAATCAGGCGCTACTATCTGGAAAGCCTACGGAAATATTGGATTGATTTTTTTGTTAAACTTGGGGAATCCATCAACCATAAGGAGATCGAAGTGGAAGACTCTCAAGTAAGAATAATGGTGACTGATTGCGAGGGGCCAATAACAAAGAATGATAACGCTGCCGAACTTGCCGCCGCGGTTATTCCGTCAGGCGCGAGCTTTTTTGCCAAGATCAGTCTCTATGACGACTACCTGGCTGAGATCAGGAAGAGGCCAGATTACAAG
>CAZFJT010000053.1:10015-10613 GCA_964519135.1 uncultured Syntrophales bacterium
ATTACAAGGCAGGGGACACCTTAAAGCTTATTCTTCCTTTTCTGAAGGCGTACGGCTTGGACAATGAGAGTATGGAAGAGTTTTCAAGGCGAAGTATAGCTATGATTCCCCAAGCAGGTGAAGTCTTAAGAACCATCAACAGTATCAGCGCGGCTTACATTGTCAGCACGAGCTACTCAACATATATAAAGGCTGTTTGTGATTCTATCGGCTTTCCGTTCGCGAATTGTTATTGCACCCACGTAAACCTTGATCAGACCCATTTATCCGCCCCAGAGAAAAAGGAAGTTAGAAGACTGGCCGAGCGCATAGTCCAATTACCTGATTTTAAGCTTCCTGATATTGGCGCGGCCCAAGAGACATTGGATGTTGTATCAGCAGAGACTATAGCTGAACTTGACAGGATCTTCTGGGAAGATCTTCCTGGAATGGCAATATATGAACTTGTCAAGAGTGTAAACCCTGTGGGGGGGCCTGAAAAGGCCAGATCAATAGAAGCCGCGGCAGGAAAAGCTGGAGTAATGTCCAATAATGTCATATACTTTGGTGACAGCATCACTGATACTGAGGCGTTCAGGTTATTGAATCAGGTGGGGGG
>CAZFJT010000054.1:0-10587 GCA_964519135.1 uncultured Syntrophales bacterium
CTTTTAGGATTGATCGTCTTGGAGCAGTGCTTCCTTGAAAAGGTTCTCATAAAATCTCTAGTGGCAATGGCTTTAGCCTCTCCTTCCAGCAAGGAGGCTGTTTCCGCGTAAACTGAACTGAATGTGAGCTCTAAATCCAACGCTTTGGCAAGGAATATGTCCAGGGCCTTAAGTAATTTTATTGATTCAAGCCTTAGTTCATATGATTTCGCCAATTGGGGCCGCCTATTCAAAAGAGCTTGCACCCTGCCAACTGATGACAATAGATCATTCATATACACCTCTAAAGTTGTGTTATCAGTTGCGCCAGCTTTTTATAGTCATCTAACAAATCCATTTTCGGAAACTTTGTGAACATCAAGGGCCTGAATTCAAAGGAACCCCGCTGTAGAGCAGCTGCGTTACGGATTTTTACGGAAAAGAGTTCCGCACTCGGATGCGCGTAACCTTTGCGAACCAGTCTGGTCACCCTCCTTTTCATCCTTGCCTCAGCTTGCCTGTTGACTGTGCTGAAAGTGTGATGGACGTCATTGAGGATCACACCTCTTATACGGGGTAAAGGGTCCGAAGGCCTCGCAGTTTCGTGATCAACCGCTGTCCGCCTGGTGAATTCATTCACTCGCACTGCAAGGAGATCCAAACCCATCAGCGATAAAGAATCTGGGTTACACGGAGCAAGAATGTGATCACAGCAAAACACCGCGGACTTGGTGGCCTTGAAAAAACTGGGAGGACAGTCAATTATTATGTAGTCGTATATGTCCTTTAATATGCTTATTTGATTCCAAAATCTCATATAATACGGTTGGCGTCCTTCCTTTGATTCCGTTTCTTCTTCAAAGAGTAAAAGATGAAATGTTGATGGAATAAGATCCAGCTTTGAAGCTTCCACATGGCCGTAAGGGTGATTTATGGGGCTTTTTACAATACACTGGGCCACACTGCTCTTGCCTGAAATAAGCCCATAGGTGGTGTGGGTTTGTTGTTTTTTTGTTCTGTTTATCCATTGATCCAGCCCCATTAACAAGAGACTGGCGCTTGCCTGGGGATCGGTGTCAATTATTAGGACCTTTTTCCCCAGATTGGCGGCAAGAGCCACTCCTGTATTTACAGAAAGTGAAGTCTTTCCAACTCCACCCTTGAGATTGACGAAACTTACTATTTTGCCCGCCACGATATGAATTTCTCCTCAATGGATTATTTATCGCTGAGGGGCGATCTGGAGGTTTCGTCATAGTATCCGATCTTGAAGCCCACGAATCCTTGCCAGAAAAAGAAGGCGCCCCTAAAATGCCGCCCTCAATTTTGTCGGAAGTGCGGTGTTCATAATTTTGTTAAAGATTAACACGATTTAACAATATTGCAAGGGTAAATTAAGAGGTATATTGAGGGCAAATTATATAGCCGATGAGGATTTTGGCGTGCTAATATTCGATTAGAATACCATAGTATCACGAAGGGTTACAATCAAAACCTTGATTCTATCCGCCATTGAAACTAATTGTCCTTTGTTACGAAGAAAAAACCAATTTAAATCAAACTAAGGAGAATGTACTGACGCGTTAACGCAAATCCGTCATTGAACACAGGGCCACTGGGTTAATTGCTTTCCCTGGCGCAAATTACACGAAATACGGGTTCATGTTTTCCCCTACAGGCAAAGAAATACTCCCGCCAACCGACGAGAACCCCCCTATTAATGATTTTGACGGCTACGGGTATCTTCCAAGTTGGAACGATTGATTAGCGCCAGGGCTAAAAGCGGGATGAATGTTGGAATAGTAAATAGGGGGAGCAACGAATAAATCAATACTTTGTCACTCCCCAACGCGGGTAGATTTAAACCCTATAGAAAACCTTTTGCAGCACCTTTGGAGTGTAGTTCTCCATATCCAGATATAGGGTTATTCCACCATTAAAGAATGGCCAGCCTGCTCCAAGTATCATTGCTGTATCAATATCTTTGGGATCGGATACAACTTTCTCCTTGAGCATTAAATCAATTTCCTCAGTGAGGCCTGTGAGCACCCTGTCAAGGATCTCCTCTTTAACGAATTCCTTATCCCCAGTATGCGCCCAAGCTTCAGCCGCCTGAGGGCTGAGCTTTTTATTAGGTCCCGCGCCCTGATAGATGGTGGTTCCTTTCAACTCGACGAACTTTTTGAGCTTGGGATCTATCCTGAACCGTTTGGGCCAGGATTTATGGCAGCTCTCCAACACATGTAAGGCAACCGCAGGCCCCACAAGGGCGAGCAGGTCAAATGGCGCCATTGGAAGACCAAGTGTTAATGCAGCGTCGTCCACTTGCTGGAATGAAGCGCCTTCATCGATCATGGTAAAGCAGTCGCTCAACATCCTTGTGAGAAGTCGGTTCACCACAAACGCCGTGGAATCCTTAACCAGTATGGCGTTCTTCCTGATCTTTTTGGCTACTTCAAAGGCTGTGGCCAGTGTTTGATCGTTCGTTTTTTCACCCCTGACTATTTCCAACAAAGGCAGAATCGCCACAGGGTTGAAGAAGTGGAATCCAACCACTCGCTCAGGGTGTTTGAGCTTTGAGGCCATCTCAGTAATTGAGAGGCTCGAGGTGTTTGTGGCGAGCACGCATTGCTCTGAGATCACCTCTTCAGCTTCTGCAAAAACCTTTTGCTTAATGTCCATTTCCTCAAACACGGCTTCAATTACAAAGTCACAGTCTGAAAAGTCCTTGTAATCCAAAGTCCCGATGAGTATGTGGAAAAGATGGTCCGCCTTTGCCTGGGTCAGCCTACCCCGGCTGACAAGCGATGAGAGTTCGCCCTTCACATAACCCAAGCCCTTATCAAGGAATTCCTGCTTGATGTCCTTCATTACAACAGGCACACCATATCGTCTTAGGAATAAAAGGGCCATCTGGGCGGCCATCAAACCAGCGCCTATAATACCGATTTTGTTTATTTTGGCAGGCTTCACATCCTTGGGACGACCAACAGGCTTCTTGGCTCTTCGCTGTACAAGATCAAAGCTGTAAACCCCAGCCTTACACTGGCGGCTTTTTACCAGGTCGCCAAGGGCTTTGTCTTCTTCAGCAAAACAGGCTTCTATGGAGTTGTTGGTGTCGCACGCAAACTCGATTACCTCGAGGGCCCTATAGGGCGCGGGCGCGGCGCCATGAACCTTCATGTCAATAAAAGAAATGGCCTGTTGCTTAAGCTGGGCTATTTTGGAGAAATCAGGTTGTTTGCGCTCTATTTTTTCTTTACCGTCAATGATATCCACAAGAAAGGCCATTGACTCATCAAAGAACTCAACGCTCTCGAAAAGTCTATCCGCAAGGCCGATTTCAAACGCCTGGGGTCCCTTGATCATCCTGTTCTGGTTCAAGGCGTTGTAAATTACCAATTCGATAGCCTTTTCAGGTCCTATCAATCTCGTGGTAAGGCAGGTCCCGCCCCACCCAGGAAGTAGTCCAAGGAAGCACTCAGGGAATGCTATAGCTGGAACCGCTTTGGAAACAGTTCTATAGTCGCAGTAAAGGGCTATCTCCAGCCCGCCGCCCAGGGCCGCGCCATTTATGGCCGCGAGGGTGGGGATCTTGAGATCCATGATGCGCTTCATTGCCGCGTGTCCGGCCTCTCCACCCTTTCTGCCCTGTTCAAAAGTATTGATGAAAGGGAGTTGGGTCAGATCAGCGCCTGCCGCGAATATGTATGGTTTGCCGCAAAGCATCAAGCCCTTGAGATCCTTTTGGGATTCTATCTCGTCCATGGCCTTGTGCAGAGAGGCCATAGCTTTGTCACTAAAGGTGGTTGGTTTCTTGTAGTCCTCGCCGTTATCCATGGTGACAATGGCGATCTTTCCAACCCTTGAGTCGAAATATCTCGTGAAAAACTGAGTTGGCGCGTCAGCCATGATAATTCCTTTCACATGTGAGATGCGGATTATAATATGAGACTATATAATCTCTGATATTGGCGCCATGTATGCCATCAATCCGGATACATAGTCTTGTTATTTCTTTTTATCATCTTTGCCGTTTCTTTGGAGATTCTTCCAAATAATGGATCCACCCTGGCCAAGACCAACGCACATTGTTGTGAGCCCGTATTTAACATCAGGCCTCTCCTCAAAAGCGCGCATTAAATGACAACATAGGCGGGCGCCAGAGGAGGCCAATGGATGGCCAAAAGCGATGGTGCCGCCATAGATATTGAGTCTTGGATCATCCGGAAATTCCAGGCCAAACTCTTTCATGAAAGCAATAGCCTGGACCGCAAACGCCTCATTCAGCTCTATAAGACCGATATCATCAATCTTTTTGTCCGCGATTTTCAGGCATTTGTGTGTGGCCGGTATGGGTCCCAGTCCCATGATTTCGGGCTTCACTCCTGCGTAAGCGTAAGACTTCATCTCCATTTTTGGCTGAATACCGAGGTCTTTGGCCATGTCTTTGGACATCAGCAACACACCGGCCGCGCCGTCATTCAGGCCCGAAGAATTTCCGGCGGTGACTTTTCCCATTACCCTGAAAGGTGTCTTCAGCTTTGCCATAGCCTCCATAGTGGCTTCAGGTCGAGGCTGCTCATCTTGGTCAGCAACTACCCAACCTTCTTTGGTATATACGGTCATCGGGGTTATCATTTCACCGATTTTTCCGGAGTCCAAAGCCGCTTTTGCCTTCTTCTGGCAAACTACAGAGTATTCATCGCACATTTCCTTTGTGATTTCAGGGAACATGTCATGAAGATTCTCTGCAGTCATACCCATGGACATTGCGCTCTCATCAACGAGCTTATCGGTAAGGAATCTAGGGTTAGGGTCTGCGGTAGCCCCCATTGGGTGGTGCCCCATATGTTCCACACCGCCGGCCACCGCGCAATCGCATGCGCCAAGGGCTATTTCCGATGCGGCTGAAGTGATTGCGGTCATGCCTCCCGCGCACATTCTATCAACAGAATAGCCAGGGGTTTCAACCGGTAAACCCGCCAGGATAACAGATGTTCTACCAAGGGTGAGACCTTGATCTTTTTCCTGGCAGAACGCTCCCCAGACATTTTCTCCAACCATTTCAGGTTTGACTTTAGGATTTCTTCGCATCAATTCCCTGATTACTTTAACAACCATATCGTCCGCCCTGGTGTTCCAGAATAGGCCCTTTTCTCCGGCCTTCCCAAATGCGGTCCTTATGGAGTCAACCAGTACTACTTTTCTCGCTTTCATAGGGTTTCTCCCGTGATATTCTTAGAGCAGGGCAAAAGATTCTTCAGGTATGTCAAGCGCTGAACGTTCTCCACTCATTATTGCCCGTGCTTTACCCTTTGATAAGGATAGGGTCGAGTTCGCGAAGAACTTGGCCGATGCTATCTTGCCCTGATAGAAGGCCGCGCTTCGATTGGTTTTCAATATCTCGGCCTTTTTCTCCGGAGTGTCCGCTTTGGCGTCCGAGTATATTTCTTCGAGTCTGCGATCAGCTATCACAGCCTGCCATAATAGCATGAACCCCACAGCGGTGTCGCCAAAAAGCTCAAGGTAAGGTTGGGCGTAGAGAACAGGCAGAATAAACTCCTCAGTAATGCTCTTGAGTCCAAAATACCTTGTAACCTCAATCAATTGGTCTCTTGCCGCTTCAAACGGCTCCGCGATATCTTTTAACCTGAAGTTGGCTTTCGCGTTTCTCAGTAGATTTCCTGTTTCCGCGACAATTGCCTGGAACAGAGCCCCTTGTTTGTATCCCAGTTTTCTGCCCACCAGGTCAAGGGCCTGAATGCCGTTTGTGCCCTCATAGATGGATGTAATCTTGCAATCCCTGAGGAATTGTTCCACCGGGTACTCTCTGCAGTACCCGTAACCTCCGTAAACCTGAACAGCGGCTTCAGTTACCCTGAAACCCATATCAGAGCTCCAAGCCTTGCAAAGAGGAATCAGTATGTCTACAAAACCTTGGTATTTGGCGGCTTCTTCTTCGTCTTTAGCGATCTTAATCCTGTCTTCGCAATAAGCCGTATAGTAAATCATGGCCCTGATTCCCTCTGTAACGCTCTTCATCCAGAGCAGCATCCTACGAATATCAGGATGTTCAATAATAGGAATCTTTGGGGCGTGGGGGTCTTTCATCATTGTGATATCAGAACCCTGTGTTCTTTCCTTTGCATAACTCAAGGCGTGCAGGTAAGCGGTGCTCGCTGTAGCCAGACCCTGTACACCCACGGCCAATCTGGCCTCGTTCATCATTTGGAACATGATCTTCATGCCCTGGTTCTCGGCCCCAAGCAGGTAGCCAATGCAGTTGTCCTTTTCCCCAAAATTCAGCGCGCATGTGGCAGAGCTGTTGATACCAAGTTTGTGTTCAATAGCGGCTGGAGTCACATCATTATCGACTAGCGCGCCTTTTTCGTCGTACCTCATTTTCGGGACTATGAATATGCTTATCCCCTTGGTCCCGGCTGGCGCGCCCTCAACCCTTGCGAGAACCATGTGGACTATGTTCTCGGTCATGTCATGGTCACCGGCTGATATGAAAATCTTGTTTCCGGAAATGGAGTATGTTCCGTCCCCGTTTTTTACGGCTTTTGATCTTAGGGCGCCCACATCAGACCCTGCCTGGGGCTCGGTCAAGCACATGGTGCCAGTCCACTCTCCGGTGTACATTTTGTCCATGTACATTCGTTGTTGCTCTTCGGTCCCAAAGTGGTCGATCAATCTGGCTGCGCCTATTGTAAGGCCGGGGTACATCATAAGGGCCATGTTGGCTGCGCCGAAGACTTCCAGGCAAGAGATGTTTATTACATCAGGAAAGCCCTGACCACCCTTTTCCTCTTCCACGGGCAACGCGGACCATCCACCTTCACAGTAGTGCTGGTAAGCCTTGTGATATGATTCCGGGGCCTTTACCTGGCCGTTTTCAAGTTTCACGCCCTTTTCGTCGCCTTCTTTGTTAGTGGGCGCAAGTTCTTTCTCAGCAAGCTTATTCGCAGCTTCAAGGACCATGTCGAACATCTCTCTGGAATGTTCAGAGTACCTCTCACTCTCACATAGTTCCTCGATATTGAGCTGCTCATAAAGAACAAACTTTATGTCACGCTCGTCTACGAGAAGATTTGCCATGGGAAGTTTCCTCCTTTGTTAGAGTTCCGCCTTAAAAAAAGCCTCATATGTTTTAAAGTGGTTTGGATATGTGACCTCAAATTATTGATAGTAAATGATATTTAGTATGTTTTCTAAAATAGACCGGTCGGCCGATCTGTATTGCCTGCAACTTTGTAACATCCTGTTAATATACAAATCAAGAAAAAAATCGTCGTACGGTGTTCAAAGAATACAGTTGTGAAACTCTTGTATTGACAGTGGGAACAACAGTGAGTAGCTAAGAATCAGGTTCAAAATATGAACTTTCAATTCTCTTGGCTGATAAGGCTGAGGGCAAGGAGAAATAATATGTGGCGAGAATTACACCAAAAGGCCATTGAACTTCACCAGAGCGGAGAATTAAAGGAGGCGGTCAAGATTGGAATAGAAGCCCTGGCAAAGGCTGAAGAAGAATTTGGCCGAGAGGACCCTCAAACTGCGGTAGCATGCAATCTTTTGGGGGAATTATACAGAGCCGAGGGGAACTACAAAGAAGCCGAGCCATTATGGAACAGGGCCTTGGAAATATCCAAAGCTACACTTGGAGCTGATAATCCCAGGGTTGCCACTATAATGAACAACCTGGGTGGGGCTTGTTTCGAACAAGGAAAATTCAAGGAAGCCGAGAAGTATTTCCTCAACGCGATCAAGATACTGGAGAATTCACTGGGATTTGATCACCCTGATTTGGCTTCGTCATTGGCCAATCTTGCCGGCGCCTACAGGGCCCAGGGGAAGGACCCAGGGGCAAAGGCCATGTACGACAAAGCGTTAAACATACTTATAGGACAATATGGGGAGGATCACCTGCTCGTAGGAGATATGTTAAACAATATAGGCGGTCTTTTGTACGCAAACAATCGATACAAAGAATGTGAGTCGTACTTTAACAGAAGCCTTGCCGTTGCCGAGACAAATTTTGGGGAGGACCACCCCCATACTGCAAGTTCCTTGGAAAATCTAGCGGCCTCTTTGATCGGCCAAGGAAATTTTGATGAAGCCGAACCGCTTCTGATAAAGGCCAAAACCATAATGGAAGATAAGTATGGACCAAATCATCCTTTAACGGTTTCAAGGTTCGATCAAATGGCGGAGTTCTACGACGCGGCCGGAGAACCGCAAAAGTGTCAGGAAATGAGGGATCTTGCGGCAAATGCGAAATCAAGCTCGTGCGGAACATGATAAACTGGAAATGAAAACTCCAGTTAAGGAGAAATAAAAAGGCAATCACAGGTTCAAACAATCAAATCTCGGAGTGAATATGATTGTACAGCGATTTTTCATTTTAGTATCAATTTGTATTTTTATTGTAAACGTATTGCCGGTTTATGGGGATTGTGATTGGAGGCGATTGAACCGTGAGGCAAAAGAGTTATTTGGGGCCGGAGAACATGATAAGGGCCTGATAAAGGCCAATAAAGCCCTGGAATGTGTAAAAGGAGCCACAAGGGAGGACCTGGAAGCATATTCAGTTGTGAGTCTTAATCTCTGTGAAATTTTCTCGGCAAAACGTCAATGGGATCAAGCTGAAAGGATTATAAACAGAGCAATAAAGAAGCTCCCTGGTAATAAGGGGGAGGGTTCGGTGCTTCGCAAGAAGCTTAATTCAAAGCTTGCCGGTTTATACTTGAAACAAGGTAGGCCAGCAGAGGCGGTAACAATATGGAAAGGAATCCTGGCGAACGAGGAGGAAGTTTTCGGAAAGGATCACCCCAATCTTGCGCCTTCCATGAAGAATCTTGCAATGATCTACGTTCTGCAGGAGGAATACTCCAAGGCTGAGACCCTTCTGAAACAGGTGAGCAGTATTATCTCCCAGAGCCTTGGCCCGGATCATTTGTACACTGCCGGGGCCGCGAATAACCTGGCTAGCGTGTATTATCAGCAGAAGCGATACAAAAAAGCCGCGTCCCAATTCAGAATGGCCTTGGGTGTTTTGGAAAAGAACTACGGATCCAAGCATCCCCATGTTGTAATGGCGCTTAATAATCTAGGGTCAACTTTGATTAAGCTGGACAAATATAATGAGTCTGAATCTTTGTTGAAAAGAGCCCTTGAACTGGACACGCAAGCCTATGGGCCAGACCATCCCAGGTTGGCGGTTACATTGGTAAACCTCGCCAGGCTCTACGAAGCCAAAGGGATGAACTCAAGGGCTGAAAAGTTGTACGAACAGGCTTTGGAGGTCCTGGACAAAAAGAAGGGGGCCAATCCAAAGGCCAAGATTAAAACCCTTGAAAAGATGGCTGAGTTCTATGCAAGAATTGGTAAAACTAAAGAGGCGAAAGCCGCTCAAAAAGAGATAGACCAATTGGTAGCCAAGAATAAGTAGGTTATCGAATGTTGCAAAATTTTGAATGTAACGGACTTATAGGATCAGTCTGTGAGTAAAAAACCTTCAACGGATATTATAGTTGTAGGAGCAGGGCACGCGGGATGTGAGGCCGCTCTGGCGGCTGGAAACATGGGCGCGGAGGTGGTTCTTTATACAATAAACGCTGAAACCATAGGACTTATGCCTTGCAATCCATCCATAGGGGGACTGGGCAAAGGTCATCTTGTTAAAGAAATTGACGCGCTAGGCGGAGTAATGGGAATAGTTGCGGACTCCTCAAGCATTCAGTACAAGACTCTGGGGGTGCGCAAGGGCCCTGCGGTAAGAGGATCTAGAATGCAGTGCGACAGGCTTGAATATAGCCTGGTTATGAGGAGAATTGTTGAATCTCATCCTAGATTGTGGATCAGACAGGAGATGGTTTCGTCCTTACTGGTGGAAAATGGAAGGTGTGTTGGGATCCGTGAGAGAAGCGGGCTGGAAAGAAGATCCAAAGCAGTGGTTCTGGCCACAGGCACCTTTTTGAATGGATCGGTGCATATTGGGGGTGTGTCTTATTCTTCAGGCAGGGCCGGAGAATTCGCGTCAACTGATCTGGCTGGCCAACTCAGGTCCTTGGGGTTGCCATGGGGCAGGTTCAAGACAGGAACACCACCCAGGGTCGAGGCCAGGTCAGTGGATTTGAGCGGACTTGAGATGGACCCAGGCGATGACGAGCCACAACCTTTCTCCATGAGAACCAGGGATTGGAACAGGCCATCGATCCCTTGTTACAAGACATACACCACTCCTGAAACCCACAATCTGGTTCGTAAAAATCTTCAGGAATCAGCTCTATTCTCAGGCGCGATAGAAGGCCAGCCGGCCAGGTATTGCCCTTCATTGGAAGACAAGATAGCCAGATTTCCCCAACGACCAAGGCATATGGTGGTAATAGAGCCTGAGGGGGAGCGATCATCAGAACTATATATCAAGGGATTGGGGAACTCCCTGCCTGCTGACCTGCAGGGCGAGTTGTTGTCCACGGTCCCTGGTTTGCAAAGGGCCAGAATCATTCGGCCCGCGTACGCAATAGAGTACGATTTTATCAACCCAACCTGTTTGACGAATACTTTGGAGGTCCGGTCCATCAAAGGACTATATTTGGC
>CAZFJT010000055.1:0-4879 GCA_964519135.1 uncultured Syntrophales bacterium
GGCCAAGGCTTGCGCAAGTATCGGCGCGGGCTTAACCCATATCAGCACTGACTATGTATTTGATGGCGAGAGAGATGTTCCCTATAAAGAAGAAAGCCCCACAAGACCCATTTGTGTTTATGGTAAATCCAAATTCCTAGGGGAGCTGAATGTAAAAGAAGCGCTGCCTGATTCACATTGTATTGTGAGAACTGAGTGGCTTTTTGGTCTGAATGGTAAAAATTTCGTGGAAGCTATACTCAAACAAACCGAAAAAGTGGAGACCCTTAAGGTGGTGAACGATCAAATGGGCGCGCCCACATATACTGTTGATCTTGCGGACGCGCTGGTGGATCTCTGGGAGAACAAGTCTCTTGGAATTTTTAATGTGACCAATTCAGGAGTGGCCACATGGTTCGATTTTGCCAGGGAGATACTTACAATTGCAGGCTTGGATCCTGGAAGGGTTTTGCCCATGTCTTCCAGCCAATTAAACAGACCCGCGAAAAGACCGGCCTATTCAGTATTGGATTGCTCCAAGCAACATGGGGTCACAGGTAAGCGAATGCGCCATTGGAAGGAAGCATTGGCTTCTTACATGAAAGAAAGGGAATCTCAGACCAATATGATATAAGGAATGGGGAGAGGTTTTTATTTGGAGTAAGTTTATATGGGAATGACAATAACTGAAAAGATACTCGCGGACCATGGGGGCTTGAAAGAGGTCAGGCCAGGAGAGCTGATTCAATGCAATGTGGATATAGCTCTGGCCAATGACATCACCCTTCCACTGGCCCTAAAGAGCTTTGAACAAGCAGGATCGCATAGGGTGTTTGATAAGGATAAAATCGTTGTGGTTCTGGATCATTTTAATCCTGCAAAGGACATTGAATCAGCCACTGCTTTGAAGAAATGCCGTGAATTCGCCGGAAAACACGATCTCAAGTATTTTTTCGATGTGGGGAGGATGGGAATTGAACATGTGTTACTCCCTGAACAGGGTATAGTTCGGCCAGGGGATCTTGTTATAGGCGCGGACAGCCATACATGCTCCTATGGCGCCATTGCCGCGTTTTCCACAGGGGTGGGAAGCACGGACTTTGCCGCGGCCGCGATAACTGGTCAGCTCTGGTTCAAGGTTCCCAGCACAATGGCTTTCAGGCTCAAGGGCTCATTCAATGAATGGGTGGGGGGAAAGGACCTTATCCTTCACATTATTGGGACCCTAGGGGTAGACGGCTGTTTGAGCAAAAGCATGGAGTACATAGGTTCCGGTGTGGACGCCCTAACCATGAGCGACAGATTGACAGTGGCAAATATGGCTGTGGAGGCGGGCGCCAAGAACGGTATATTCCCGTTTGATCATGTGACCGAAGAATATTCCAAGGGTCGTGGCTCGAGGGACTATCGAGTCTTTGCATCAGACCTTGACGCGCACTATGAGAGCGTGATGGACATAGACCTGAGCGCATTGGGCCCAAAACTCGCTATGCCCTTTGCTCCTGAGAACGTTATAGGAGTGGAGGAAGCAATTGGAGAAAAGATTGATCAAGTGGTCATCGGGTCCTGCACAAACGGTAGGATTGAAGATCTTAGAATAGTCGCGTCCATACTTTCCGGAAAGGAGACCGCCACTGGAGTTAGGCTTATAGTGATTCCAGGTTCCCAAGAAGTGTATTCACAGGCCCTGAATGAAGGAATAATCTCAACTATAATAGATTCAGGGGGCGCGGTCTCCACTCCCACATGCGGCCCATGTTTAGGCGGGCACATGGGAATCCTGGCTGAAGGTGAAACAGCCCTTTCAACCACCAATCGAAACTTTGTTGGAAGAATGGGGCACCCAAAGAGCAGGGTCATTTTGTGCGGCCCAGCGGTTGCAGCGGCCAGCGCGCTTAAGGGTGTTATAGCTGATCCCAGGAAATGACGTTTTACGCGCTTATTCTTCAAGCATTTCATATGCCAAACCATGCAAATAATAATGACCATACGGATTAATTATTCCGTAACCGCCTGTTATAATTGAAGCATTAAACTTAGGAACAGACGCTGTGGAGCGAACTTTTTTGAAACATATAAAACAATTGTTAGGAAAAAAAACTTGAACTCTCCCTTTTTTCTGTTATGCTCGATTGAGCTTCCCATGAACACATGTAAGGGATTGCAAGGCAAAAAGCTCTTGACTTGATGGTTAAGTTCTGATACCAAGATCAAGAAAGTATATGTGTCTATAATTCCGAATTCGGTTCCCCGGGCTGCCGGAGGAGCCCGATAAAAGGAGGATTTGGGTATGGTTAAGAAAATGGTAGTTGTGCTCAGCGCTATGGCTCTGATCATGACCATGGTCGGATCAGCGATCGCGTTTATGCCTGGTTATGGCCAAACAGGCGACATGATCATGATACCTATGAAGGTAAAAACTTCTTTCAAAAAGGTCACAAGCCGCGGCGCGTTCAGCAGCTATTTTATGGATGGCTGTGAGCAATACACAGGTGGTTTTCGTCCCTGGGGAACCTGGAAAGCCACAAAGTGCTCTATGAAAACTCAGGTTATCCCCCCGAAATGCGTTGCCCCCGCGGGCTTGGGAACCGCTATGGCTCTTGGCGCACCGCCTAACTTGGCGCCTGGCTGCAAGCTGGTTAGCAATGTTGAAAAGTACGCTATTTCAAGCCCTGGTTGCAATCCTTGCGTTACCGGTGGAATGCAGTACCAATTGGTTAAAAAACAGGTCGTGAAGTAATTCACATCTGAACTTTTAGATCAGAAGCCGGGCCACAAGCTCGGCTTTTGTTCGTTCTCGGGAATATGTTTATTTTCACTGACTTCATTGAGGTCCGGAGGTAGCCCATTGAGCCATCCCGCATGCGTGCTGACATTGGACTTCGGCTCCCAGTACACCCAACTAATAGCAAGACGGGTAAGGGAAGAGAGGATTTATTGCGAAATACTTCCCTATCACACCCCAATTGAGACCATAATATCCAAGAACCCTTCCGCGATCATATTATCAGGTGGCCCTGCAGGCGCCTATGAAGAAGGCGCGCCGTCCTTGGATACGCGGATCATTGATTTGGGTGTTCCTATTCTTGGTATATGTTATGGCCTCCAGGCCTTGGCCCACGCCTTGGGAGGAATTGTAGCGCCCGCTAAAGAGAGGGAATATGGCCGTGCCCTCCTAACCGAGATTTCACCGGAATCACGCCTTTTGGCCGGGGTCCAACATGACTGTCCGGTCTGGATGAGCCACGGAGACCGGGTTGTTAAAATCCCGGATGGATTCAAAATCACCGCTGCGAATTCTGATTCCCCGTGCGTATGTATGGAGAATCAGAGGGACAATTTATATGGAGTGCAGTTTCATCCTGAAGTGACCCATACACCTTGCGGGAGGACTGTTCTAAGGAACTTTCTCATCAATATCGCAAACATACGCCCGGATTGGGACATGATTTCATTTATAGATTCCGTAAGCGCCCACATCCAGGAGTTGGTCGGCGATTCCCACGTTGTGGCCGGACTTTCCGGAGGAGTAGATTCCTCGGTAATGGTCGCGCTTTTACACAGGGCCATAGGAGATAAACTTCACCCAATATTTGTTAATAATGGTCTTTTACGAAAGGACGAGGCAGAGCAGGTTCGTGCTGTATTCAAACAGGTCCTTGGGATAGATTTAATATATGTGGATTCATCGGATCAATTTCTCACAGCCCTCAGAGGTGTTGAAGATCCGGAGCAGAAACGCAAGATCATTGGGGAGCTTTTTATACGAATATTCGAGAATGAAGCAAAAAAGATCGACAACGTGGCATTTCTGGCTCAGGGCACATTATATCCGGATGTTGTCGAGAGCGTTTCATTCAGAGGCGGCCCATCTGTGACCATAAAGAGCCATCACAACGTTGGCGGTTTACCTGAACGAATGGACCTCCAACTCATTGAACCTCTTAGGGAGCTTTTCAAGGACGAGGTCAGAATCCTTGGCGCGGAGCTGGGATTGCCGGATGAAATACTTTGGAGACACCCTTTTCCAGGACCTGGATTGGCTGTTCGAATCTTGGGAGAGGTTACTCCCGAAAGAGTAGCGATTCTGCAAAGCGCGGACGCGATCGCAATGGAGGAAATACACAGGGCCGGCCTTTACAGAGACATTTGGCAGGCTTTTGTGGCTCTGTTGCCCATTAGGTCGGTGGGGGTCATGGGAGACAGCAGGACATATGAAAATGTGGCCGCTTTCAGGGCGGTGGACGCCACTGACGGAATGACCGCGGATTGGTACAAGGTCGATTATGAGGTTCTTGGGAAAATTTCAAATAGGATTATAAATGAAGTTCCAGGAATCAATAGAGTGGTGTATGACATTTCATCAAAGCCGCCGAGCACCATTGAGTGGGAGTAAAATATTTCAGCCGAGTAAATTTACGTTCCTATCTGTGTGATTTTGAGAATTTTTTTGTGCGTCTACCATTGCCCATGGATCCGATTCTTGTGGATCTATGCAATATAAAGGCGTTTTTTCGGCTTTCCCGCAATGGGTCTAAAGGGGCGCTCACCATATCTTGCATAAAAAAGCCGACCAAATGTTAGGCGTCCTCCTCCATCTCCCTTAGGCGCACCTTTAATCTCTGAATTTTGTCTAAAGGTAATTTTTCAATCACTTTTTTTAGCTCGCCATATCTGGGGTCATCCCTCAACTGTCTATATGGTCTTTGCAGGGTTTGCCCAGGGCCTTCACGTGACTCCATAATGCCCTCCTATGGTCATCTGTTAAGACATTGGCCAATTAGATTTATACCATGTTGCTGGGGTCAAAAACCCCGTCCACTTTCAGCGGTATAAGACGCACTTTAATTTGATCTTCACCGGGATAGAATTTGTCGATTATTGGAAGCCGCATAAACAG